>JANTGR010000004.1 GCA_024762875.1 Sulfurospirillum sp. | reverse complement strand
TACCCCGCATCATATTTTTGCTGCGCATCAGCGTAATGGCCGAACGAATCGCACTGACCTGCGACTTGCCTTTGACTATCAGTGCATCATCACGGGTTACTGCCATTTTAGAAATAGCAATTGATGATAAGATTCCCAATACCACGATGACAAAAATGAGTTCTATCATTGTAAATGCTTTTCTAGTATATAACATTGGTACCCCTTATTTTCATATTGTAATTTGTTGTTTTTATCAACGCTTGCAATCCATTACAACTACTATCGGATGTATTGGCATACGTAATGTACATTTCATTTAATGTTGTTGCATTTAAATCTATCTGGATACAGTCACTCACAGTACCACTGATAAGTTTCATGTTGTAGTTATGCATAGTAGCCAAACCAGATGATTCAAGAGTGGCTAACACTTTCGACATTGTAGAAAAATTACTATCAACTTGCCCCTGTGCTAGTAGATAGGTTATCATCTCATTTGTCCCGTTTCTAAGGGCAGCAGCTATTTTGACATTTTCTGCATCATCCCGTGTTGCGTTTAGTTTTGGTATCGCTATGGATGCTAAAACACCCAATATCACAATAACAAAAATAAGCTCAATCATCGTAAATGCAGATTTCATATTTTTATCTTTTTGAGAATTATTCCAAGCCCCAAGGCCTGGAAAAAAATTTTAAATAGCTTAGAAAGATACTCTACTACCACCGAATGATTTAGTTCCTACAAGATCTTTAGTGTATGAAGCAGCAGCTTGAATACCTTTACATATATTACCTGTTGGATTTGCAACAGACGCAACAGTTAGATTCCCATCTGCATTTTTAACTGCTAATGTGACACAAGCCTCTTTTACACCTGTATTATCCGGAGTATAATATGTCATTGTACCAGCACCTGTATTAAAAGCAGTTGTGTAGTTTACATCTGATACATTTGACATATCTGAAACTGTTGCACTAAATTGACCTCTACCTGTATAATATGAACCTAATTCACTCACCAGTGTACTTACTTCAGACAATGCCTTAGACACTTTCGCATCATCCCTCGTAGCTGCCAGTTTTGGAATCGCTACAGACGCCAATATACCTAAAATAACGATCACGAAGATCAACTCAATCATAGTAAAACCACTTCTTTTCATAAAAAACTCCTTTAAAGTTTAAATTTTTCCCGACTCTTTTTGTTTGTCGTTGCAACTAAATCGACACCCCGGTTAAAAACTTTAAACTTTTTTATCAATTTTGTTATAATTGTATTTAAAAATAGCGCGTTTCATGGCAAAATGTACCCTCAAAACCCCATTTTATCCTGTAGGTGAAACCAGAAGCGATAAAAAAGCGCTCTTTTTATGATACGCACCACCTTTATGGTATAATAATCAAAAAAGAAAGGTCAAGCATGAGTTTACACGAAATCATAGAAGAAGCGTTACACTTAAAGCCACAAGAGCAGTATCTCATCATCGAAAATCTTATACAGAGTCTCAAAGAGACATCTGAAGATGAAACAAAACCTATCAAAACGGACACTTCTCACACAAATGCTTTTGGGATTTTAAAAAACAGTGATGTAGATCCAGTTGTGTGGCAACAGTCATTACGCAGTGAAAACGACAGCGACGCCTACTAGATGAAATACCTTTTAGACTCAAATATCATCATCTACTATCTTCAAGGTGATGAAACTATCCGCGCTTTCTTGCACAGTCATAAAAGTGAATCACTCATATCTTTGATTACATATTATGAGGTGTTAAACTTTGACTTTACTCCAGAAGAAGAAAAAGTAGTTAAAAGCTTTTTAGAAGAGTTTGAAATCATCAATCTCTCACAAAACATCATACACAAAGCACTAGAAAATCGTAAAATCAAAAAAATCAAGATGGCTGACAACTTCATACTTGCTTCTGCACAACTATTGCAATTACAGATAGTCACACGTAACTGTAAGGATTTTGAGAAGTTATATCCATACTTGATAAATCCTTTTGCAGAGTAACCATGGCAAAATTCACCCTCAAAACCCCATTTTCTCCAGCAGGCGACCAGCCCCAGGCGATAGAAAAGCTTTCTTCTTCTATATTAAAAGGAAACAAATACCAAACCCTCATCGGTGTGACAGGAAGCGGTAAAACCTACACCATGGCAAAAGTCATCGAAAAGACCCAGCGCCCTACCCTTATCATGACACACAACAAAACGCTGGCTGCCCAACTATATAGTGAGTTTAAACACTTCTTTCCTGACAACCATGTTGAATACTTCATCTCCTACTATGACTACTATCAGCCAGAAGCGTACATCCCGCGATCTGATCTCTTTATAGAAAAGGACTCTTCTATCAATGAAGAACTTGAACGCCTGCGGCTCTCTGCCACAGCTTCCCTGCTCTCTTATGATGATGTCATCTGTATCGCCTCTGTTTCTGCCAACTACGGCCTGGGTAACCCCGCCGAATACAAAGAGATGGTGCAGATCATCGAGGTAGGGAGCGAACTCAACCAAAAAGAGCTGCTGCTGCGTCTGGTCGAAATGGGCTACAAAAGAAACGATGCCTACTTTGACAGAGGTGATTTTCGCGTCAACGGAGATATCATCGATATCTATCCGGCTTACAGTGAAGAAGAAGCGATACGGGTAGAGTTTTTTGGAGATGAAGTCGAAGCTATTTACTACTTTGATCCTCTGACAAACGCCAGAAGTAAAACAGCCCAAAAAGTCATCATCTATGCTGCCAATCAGTTTATCGTCACCCAGGACAAACTCAAAATTGCAATCAAACAGATCGAAGATGAACTGGCAGAGCGTTTGGCCTTTTTCAAAAGTGAAGGCAAGCTTGTGGAAGCACAGCGTCTTGAGCAGCGTGTAGGATTTGATCTGGAGATGCTGCAAGCCACTGGAGCCTGTAAAGGCGTTGAGAACTATGCCAGACATCTAACGGGAAAAAAAGAGGGAGAAACACCTTATTCGATGTTTGACTATTTTCAGGCTATGCATGAGGATTTTTTGGTGATTGTTGATGAGTCGCATGTTTCACTGCCGCAGTTTCGGGGGATGTATGCAGGAGACAGAAGCCGCAAGGAGACACTGGTGGAGTATGGTTTCCGTCTTCCCTCAGCGCTGGATAACCGTCCTTTGACTTTTGATGAGTATATCCACAAAGATGCCAGTTTTTTATTTGTCTCTGCGACACCTGCGGATTTGGAGCTGGGACTATCCAAAGAAAATACCGCCCTGCAGATCATCCGCCCCACCGGGCTGCTGGATCCTGAAGTAACGATCATAGACAGCGAATACCAGGTCGAAAAACTACATGATGAAATCAAAGAAGTCATCAAAAGAGATGAGCGTATCCTCGTGACCGTTTTGACCAAAAAGATGGCAGAAGAACTCACCAAATACTACATCGAACTGGGGATCAAAGTCAAGTATATGCACTCGGATATTGACACTATAGAACGCACCCAGATCATCCGGGCCTTTCGTGCCGGAGAGTTTGATGTACTGGTGGGCATCAATCTGCTGCGGGAGGGGCTGGATCTTCCCGAAGTGAGTCTGGTCGCGATACTCGATGCAGACAAAGAGGGATTTTTGCGTTCAGAAACGGCACTGATTCAAACCATGGGAAGGGGCGCAAGAAATGAAAATGGCCGTGTAATTATGTTTGCCAAAAAAATCACCCGTTCCATGCAGGCCGCGATCGACACCACACAAGGCAGACGCAAACGGCAAATCACCTTTAACAAAGCCCACAACATCACGCCAACCTCAGTCAAAAGAAATATGGATGAAAGTTTACGGGAAGAGGATTATGCTGATATCTACAGTAAAAAGAAAAAAGAGAAGATCCCCAAAGGGGAGAAACAGAAAATCATCAAAGAGTACAAAAAAAAGATGCTGGATGCTGCCAAAAATCTCGATTTTGAAGTAGCGGCAAAATATCGTGACAAAATTGATGAAATCAAAAAAATGTAGTTTACAAGCAGCCTGTTTTTTGCTATCATGATAATAACATTACAACCCCAAGGAGCCAGCTTATCATGATAAACGACTTAAATGACACCAGCCTCTATACCAATAGAGAGCTTTCCTGGCTGCAGTTTAACTCCAGAGTCTTAGCCCAAAGTACCAAAGAGAGCAATCCTCTACTGGAAAAATTGAAATTTATCGCTATCTATTCTACCAATCTTGATGAATTTTATATGATCCGTGTTGCGGGCCTCAAGCAGCTTTTTTCGGCACGGGTATCGACATCCGGTATGGATGAAATGTCACCAAAAGAGCAGCTGGGTATCATCACGTCCTATCTGCATGATGAAAAAGAAAATCTCGAAAACAGTTATAAAGCAATCATAGAGGGATTAAAAGAGCAAGGACTCTTTATCAAAGATTATAGTGCCTTAAGTCCCCAGCTCCAACAGAGTGCAGATGATTTTTTTATGGAAAACATCTTCCCTGTCATCATCCCTATCGCCGTTGATGCCACCCATCCATTTCCACCACTGAACAATCTCTCCCTTTCACTGGCTGTCACGCTGCAGGATGAGAGTGATGAAGAAGATATCAAACACGCGATGATCCGTATACCACGGCTGCTTGATCGCTTTATCGCACTTGCAGACAACACCTATGTCCCTATAGAGTCACTGGTACGTGAAAATATCAATAAAATTTTCCCAGGCTACAAAATCCTCTCATCTGCAACATTTCGTGTAACACGAAATGCCGATATCGTTATCGAGGAAGAAGAAGCAGATGATTTCATGGAGATACTTGAACAGGGACTCAGACTGCGAAAAAAAGGTGCCTTTGTACGGATGGAAGTCGAAAAAGATGCCAGCAAAGAGCTGATAGACTTTCTCAATTCTCACTTGGGTATCCAGGAAGAGGACATCTACGAATACACCATCCCGCTCAATCTTGGTGCCTTGTGGAGTATCGTCTCCAACAAGCATTTTTCACATCTGTGCTCACCTACCAATATCCCCAAAGTGCTGGCGCCCTTTGATAAAAATGAGTCCATATTTAAAATACTTGACCGTGAAGATGTGATGATATTGCAACCCTATGAATCCTTTTCACCGGTTGTCAAATTTATCCAGGATGCTGCAAAAGATCCAAAAGTCCTCTCACTGCGCATGACCCTCTACCGTGTCGGGAAAAACTCTCCCATCGTTCAAGCCCTTATCGATGCCTCAAATAATGGCAAACAGGTTACAGCGATGGTGGAACTCAAAGCTCGTTTTGATGAAGAGAACAATCTCATCTGGGCCAAAGCACTGGAAGAGGCAGGAGCCCATGTTATCTATGGCATTCCTGGATTTAAAGTGCATGCCAAAATTGCCCAGGTTATTAGAAAGTCCAATGACAAACTCAAGATTTATCAGCACTTCTCAACGGGTAACTATAATGAATCCACCGCAAAACTCTATACAGACATCGGCTATTTTACCTCCAGAGAAGAGCTGAGGGCAGACTCCATTACCTTTTTTCACATTCTTACCGGATTTTCCAAAAATAAAAAACTCAACAATCTTAAAATGTCACCATTTCAAATCAAAGAGACACTGCTTGCCATGATTAAAAACGAGATGCGTGAAGGCGCGAAAGGAAGAATCATTGCCAAAATGAATTCACTCGTTGACAAAGATATCATCAAAGCGCTTTACCGTGCTTCAAAAGAAGGCGTCAAGATAGATTTGATCATCCGTGGTATCTGCTGTTTAAAACCGGGGATTGCAGGGGTTAGTGACAATATCAGAGTAATTTCCATTATTGGCAAATATCTGGAACATTCACGCATTTTTTATTTTAAACATTCCACACCCGGTGTCTTTATATCCAGTGCTGACTGGATGCCAAGGAACCTTGAAAAACGTTTTGAGCTGATGATTCCTATCTATGATGATGCGATTGCTACAAAACTGCTCGACTCAATGCACTTACAGCTCAAAGACAATGTACTCGCCTGGGAACTCGAAGCAGATGACCACTATAAAGAGCTACATCCTCAAGAGCATGAAGAGCATATCAATTCACAATACATCCTGGAAAACTATATCAATAAAATATATAAACGCAATACCAAAACAGTGGCAGCTGATACCTTGTCAAATAAAGATAAAAAGATTATAAAATGATACATAATTATTTAGACTTAACACCTACGATCGGAAAAGACTCATGGATTGCACCCAGTGCAGATGTTATCGGCGATGTGAAAATGGGAGAAGATTGTTCTATCTGGTTTGGCTGTGTTGTAAGAGGCGATGTGCATAAAATTGTCATCGGTGACCGTGTCAATGTACAGGATTTGAGTATGATTCATGTCACGCACTATAAAAAGGCAGATAAAAGTGATGGCAATCCAACTATCATAGAAGATGATGTTACCATAGGACACAGGGTCATGCTGCATGGCTGTACCATCAAAAAAGCATGCCTTATCGGTATGAGCTGCACCATTTTAGACGGTGCAGTGATAGGTGAAGAGTCCATAGTCGGCGCCAATTCTCTTGTCACTAAAAACAAAATATACCCGCCCAGAAGCCTTATAATGGGCTCACCGGCAAAGGTAGTACGTACACTGAGTGATGAAGAAGTGGCAGAACTTTATGCTTCCGCCAGCCGCTATGTAAAATTCAAGAATAATTATAATTAAGATTATCATTAATTATAATTATAAAACTTTTCCATTTTTACTCAAAAAAACTAAACCGTTTTTAATCATAAAGAAACTATAATTATTAGACAAAATTATATTTTAAAGGAGAGTAAATGGCAAGAGTAGTTGTGATGGGTGCTGGCGTATCCGGACATACTTCTTCAACATTTTTAAAAGAATGGCTTGGAGACGAGCATGAAGTAGTAGTTGTTACACCAAATAGTCAATGGAACTGGATTCCATCAAATATATGGGTTGGTGTTGGTCAAATGACCAAAGATGAGGTTGTCTTTGATTTGGCACCTGTTTATGCGAAACTTGGTGTTGATTATAGACAGGCGAAAGCTGTTTCAATCCATCCAGAAGGTGGAGCCGATGAAGAAAAACCTTATATCACGATCGAATACACCGGTCAAGACAAAGTAGGAGAGAGTGAAGTCGTTACCTATGACTATCTCATCAATGCAACCGGACCAAAGCTTAACTTCGATGCCACTCCGGGCCTAGGCGACGGAAAAGGTCAATTAGGGCCAAACACTGTTTCAGTTTGTACAGCCGATCACGCTACGCATGCCAACCAGGAACTTCAGGCTACTATTGAGCAGATGAAAAAAGGTGAAAAGAAAAAGTTTCTAATTGGTACAGGTCATGGTATGTGTACTTGCCAAGGTGCAGCTTTTGAGTATATCTTTAACATCGAAAATGAGCTAAATAAAGCGGGTGTCCGTGATATGGCTGATATAAAATGGATCTCAAATGAGTCTTTTCTGGGAGACTTTGGTATCGGTGGGCTTCATATCAAACGTGGTGGTTACGCTGCATCAAGCCGTCTTTTTGCTGAATCAATCTATGCAGAAAGAGATGTTAAATGGCTGATTGGAGCACATGTTTCCAAAGTTGAAAAAGGTAAAGCACACTATGAACTGCTGGATGGAACAACCGGTGTTGAAGAATTTGACTTTGCTATGCTCATCCCTCCTTTTGCGGGTGTAGGACTGAAAGCTTATGACAAAGCGGGTGAAGACATGACTGCAGAGATTTTTGCACCAAACGGTTTCTTGAAAGTGGATGCAGACTATACAGCAAAACCTTACGAAGAGTGGACAGCAGCTGACTGGCCTCGTACTTACCAAAATCCAAAATATGGCAATATCTTTGCAGTTGGTATCGCATTTGCACCACCGCACTTGATTTCAAAACCAATGTCAAGTCCAAATGGTACACCAATCAATCCAACACCTCCAAGAACGGGTATGCCTTCAGGTATCATCGGTAAAGCCGTAGCAGAGAGCATCAAAGACATGATTGAAGGTGCGAAAGAACCAACACATCACGCTTCTATGGCTGAAATGGGTGCTGCCTGTGTTGCTTCTACCGGTAAAGGTCTTTTTGATGGTACAGCAGCAGCATTGACAGTTTATCCTGTTGTTCCGGATTTTGAGAAATATCCAGGACTTGGTCGTGATTTAGAATATACATTTGGTGAGATTGGTCTGGCAGGTCACTGGATCAAGCATATCCTGCATCATATGTTCCTTTACAAAGCGAAGCTCAAACCGGGCTGGACAATGATTCCAGAATAGAAAATCTTCTATCATGATATGTTCTATCATGATAGAAACCACAATAAAAATAATAATTTAGGAGAAAAAATGGCAGCAGAAGAAAACAAACACACCGAACACGTTGATCATATCGCACCCTACTCTAATGAATTTACAACAATGGTACCAACCGGATTTGTAAAATTCTTTAGAACATGTGTGATTTGGCAATTTATCCGTTTTATCGCAATTAACATTAAAATGTTGGTTGTTGTTGGTAAAAGCCACCACTAGACAATATAAAGAAGCGTCTTATTCTGACGCTTCTTTTTTTGAGGGTTCTGTCTCTTTTGGCTTTTTCTTTCGAGGAAGTGGTTTTTTAGAAAATTTAATCAAATCCTCTGTAGTTTTTACCTCAGGCGGTAAATTTTTCATGCAGGCATCCAAGACTTTGGCAGCACTGACAGCATCTGCAAATGCGCGATGATGTTCACCGGCATCAATATTTAAAAACTCTTTTAAAAAACCCAATCCATGTTTTGGTGCTTCTATCGTTTTTCTAGAGAGATCCACCGTACAGAGTTTTCTGTTCAGCAATTCATCATCTCCTATCGTTTGAAATGACTTTGAGATAAAGCCATAATCAAAGTTTACGTTGTGAGCCACAAAAACACAATCACCCAAAAATAGTTTGAACTTCGTCAATACATCTTTCAATGAAGGAGCATCCACTAAATCACTCACTTGAATTTTTGTCAGCCTTGCAATAGAATCAGGAATATAGTCAGCATAGACATAAGATTCAAACTTCTCCAGTATCTCGCCATTGCAGTATTTGATTGCCCCGATTTCTATAATTTGATTTTTGATGGGTGAATTACCATTGGTCTCAATATCAACAACACAATAGACTTCATCTTCATAGTCATTTTTTGCTGTACTTAAACAGACAGTATCACCCTCTTCCACCAATGGCAGACCATAATGCTTTAATACTTCTGTATTGACATCACAATCATAGTGTGTTTTCATCCTATACAGACAGATCTCAAATTCATTTTTTGATAAAGTTCCCCGCTCCAACTTACTGATAAGTGAATCAAATTTAATCACAGTGCACCGCTTTCATAAAATTTTCTATCTTCATTCTATCTTTTTTGCCTTTAGTTTTCTCTACACCACTGCTTACATCAACAGCATAAAAGCCATATTGACACGTTTCTTGCACATTTTGGCTGTTTAATCCCCCTGCCAGTATCATTTTTGAACAATCAAGTCCCGCAAACCATTCAAGATTTAAACGTTTACCTTCACCACCATATGATTCTACAAATGCATCCACCAGACAATAATGACTTGTATCTATCATGATAATCTCTTCACGACTCTTGGCACGAACAACTTTGATAAAAGGCACTTTTAATGCTTGAAAAAAAAGATCATCAGCTTCAAAATGAATTTGCGCCAAACTCAAATGTATATCATGATACACCTGATTGACATAAGCAGCATCACACTCTACAAAAAGCCCTACCTTTTCTACAAAGGGAGGCAGCTTGGCGATGATCTCTCCTGCTGCCTGGGGCGTGATGAAACGTGGTGACTTTTCATAAAACACAAAACCCAATGCACTGGCACCCGCTTCAATCGCGTACATGGCATCTTCCAGATTGGTGATACCGCATATTTTAACGCGCATCAAATCTGCAAACTCCTGATCTTGCCCGCATAGTCCTCACTGTTATAGACATAGGAACCCGCAACAACGACATCAACACCTGCATTTTTCAGTGCATGAATATTTTTATCATTGACACCACCATCCACTTCTATCAGTGCAGATGCATTTTTTTGGATAATCAACTCTTTTAGACGGGCTGCTTTTTCTATCACTGAAGGGATAAATTTTTGTCCGCCAAACCCAGGATTGACACTCATCAACAGCACCATGTCCAGATCATTGATGATATACTCCAAATCTTCTACACGAGAGTGGGGATTGAGTACAATAGCAGGGGAAATACCCAATGAACGAATATGCTGAATCAAACGGTGCGGATGTTTCTCTTCCTCCAGGTGGAAGGAGATATATTTTGGTTTTAAGGGCGCAAAAAGATTCACAAAAAAAGTATTATTCTCAACCATCAAATGTACATCCAGAGGCTTTGTCGATGCTTTTGCCACTGCTTCAACTACAACAGGCCCGATCGTGAGATTTGGCACAAAATGCCCATCCATCACATCCACATGTACCAAGTCACATCCACCATCACAAATGGCTTTTACCTCATCACCCAAAATCCCAAAATCTGCCGATAATATACTCGGCGCAACTTGCATCATATGCACTTCCTTTTTATAAGTTCCCCATATTCATAGAGAAAATTGGTAATAACATGGCAATCACGATAAATCCAATCGTCGCACCGACAAAGAGTATCAACATGGGTTCCATTAATGATAAAAAGAGATCTATTTTTCCCTTATTTTCATTAAAATACAAATCAGCCAGGTTTTCCATCACCAATGCTACTTCACTAGTCTCTTCACCCAATGCAACAGCCTGAATAAAAGAGTTATCCACATTCTTGCCATACTTCGCCAGTGCAGAAGAAAACTTTTTCCCTTCTACTACTTCTTTTGAGGCTGATTCAAACTGTTCTCTTAACGCTACATTGTCCAATATCCCGCTTGATAGTTTCACCGCATGCACAAAAGTGACACCCGAACGTACCAGAACAGAAGTGATATAAGAAAATCTAGCCAATTCAAAAGTCTGAATTATTTTACCAAACAAGGGTAATTTTAACAAAAAACTGTGATATTTATACTTAAAAGAGGGGCTTGATTTAACCAGATAACCAAATAATGCACTTATCATGATAATGCCAACAGCAATCAAGAGCCAATAAGCAGATAAAAAATCTCCCATCGCGATAACAAACTTGGTAACTCCCGGTAATTCCTGCTTCAGCTGATCAAACATCTGTGTGATTTTTGGCACCACGGTTGTGAGCATAAAAGCAACCATAAAGATCGATATAACAACGATAAAAAGAGGATAAACCAGAGCCTGCTTTACTCTACCGGCTACCTTATCCTGTTCTTCTACAAAACGCGCCATCTCAAAAAGTACTTCAGCCATACTGCCACTCTCTTCAGCTACTTTGATAGATTGCTTGTAAAAAGAGGGCAATGCTATAATATGCTGCGTATCCAGCGCTGTATAAAAGCTGTTACCTTCATTCATACTGTTTTCCAGGGCAGAAAGAAAATCAACCATTGCACCATCATTTTCGTATTGGGATTTTGCAAGTTTGACAACATTCACGATAGGAATACCAGAGCGAAGATAAATCGCTATATTTTTAGAAAATTGAGCCAATCTTTTTGCCGGCAGAGTCTGGGCACGCTGGAATTTGAACTTTTTTAAAAAACCTTCACTACTCTCGCTAATACTTTCATAAATAATACCGCGTGCTTTGAGTTTCTTTTTGGCTTCATCAAGGCTATCTGCCTCAATACGTGCTTTTACACGCTTTCCATGCGTATCATATCCAGCATATTTATATATCATGATATCAATCTTTAAGCCCTACTCTGATAACTTCTTTTAAAGAAGTCTCACCTTCAGTGAGTAAATCCAGGAGTTTTTCAGAGATTGTGCGCATACCTTTTTTCCGCATGTTTTCACGGATCTCAAAATCAGTCATTTTGTTTTTGAGCATCACTTTGACTTCATCATCCATCAACAATAGCTCTCCAACAGCATGACGCCCGTTATATCCCGTAAAATTACAGTGTTTACACCCTTTTTCTTTGTACACGGTTGTCTTGGAGTCTATGTTGAACTCTGCTGCAATCTCTGGCGGCAGGCTATCTTTTTCTTTACATTCATCACACAATCTTCTGACAAGCCGCTGTGCCAAAACCCCCAGCAAAGAAGATGAAATCAAAAAGTCATCAATCCCCATCTCTACGAGTCTTGTAATGGCTGCAGCTGCATTGTTGGTGTGCAGGGTTGAAAGCATCAAGTGCCCTGTCAGTGCTGCCTGAATAGCAATCTCGGCTGTTTCTTTATCCCGTATTTCACCCACCATCACGATATCTGGGTCCTGTCTTAAAATTGAGCGTAAACCGGAAGAAAAGGTCAACCCTGTTTTGGTATTTACCTGAATTTGATTGATATTGTCTGCTTTATATTCAACGGGGTCTTCCACCGTAATGATATTTTTATCAGGTGTGGCAACCAGTTGCAAAAAAGTATGCAGGGTGGTTGATTTACCACTACCAGTTGGACCGGTGACAAGGATCATGCCATGAGCATGTTCCAACAGTTTTTCAAAATGCTGTGTCAAATCTGCCTTGAAGCCCAGTTTTTCGAGTGTTGGTATATCTGATGACTCCATCAAAATCCGCATAACAATCCGTTCACCATAATATGTCGGCAGTACCGAGACACGGATATCCAGCCCTTTGCCTGCGATTTTCACCTGTGTACGGCCATCCTGGGGAATACGTTTTTCGGAGATATCCAGATTGGAGATGACTTTGATTCTCGAGATAACCAACGCAACGATATTTTTATCCAAATCAACATGTTTCACCAGTACGCCATCTATTCTAAAACGTACAGCACCTCTAAATTCATGCATTTCTATATGGATATCCGAAGCCCCTTTTTTAACAGCCTGATAAAATAGAGAGTTGACAAATTTAATAATCGGAGCTGACTCTTCACTGGTCAGAATATCCGAACTTGTCTGCAAAAACTCAGAGAGTGAAATCTCATCTTCCAATAACTCACTCTCAGACTCTTCATTGATCGTAGAAGAGAGTTCCTGATCGGTTTTAATCTCTAAAAAACGATGATAAAGCCGCTGATAGGAATCTCTATCGACAAATGCGATTGGTAAATCTGTCTCAATTTTAGAGAGAAAATTAAATCCTTCCGCCATCTTTTCTTTATCTAAAACGATATATACCTGCTCTTCTATCTTGGTAAAGAGCAGCGCATTTTTCACCGCCAAGTCCATATCAATGCCCTCGACATATTCAGGGTACAGATCCAGATCAGAAAATTCAGGGATATTGCCTAGCTGCATTTTACTCTCCAACAGAATGTGCGCTGATACGTTTTCTACTGATTTCATGACCATTTTCATCTAGAAAAACTTTATAATAGTGATTATGTTCATCAATCTGTATCTCACTCACAGGTTTTGATGTTTGAACATCAGCAATCACAGCATTTTCCTGATGCGTGATAATCCGTGGTTTTGCTGCGACTGGCGGCTCTATGGTAGGTGTATATTTTCCATCATGATAATCTTCATCAAAGTTAGATGCAATCTCTTTTTCCAAAACACCCAGTTTACCCAGCGCATCACGTAAAGCAGCTAAATCTTCACTGCGTTTAACTATATAAGGGGTCAGCATAATGATTAAACTTGTCTTATCATGATTGGTAGCCGTATGCCGAAATGGAATACCCAGGATAGGGATATCACCCAGCAACGGAATCTTTACCACCGTATCACTGACTTTATCTTTGGAAAGTCCTCCTATAATCACTGTTTCACCATTCATGACGATAGAAGAAGTTGTCACTTCTCTTTTTGTTGTTGTCGGCTGCCCTGTTGAAGCACCGGCATTGGGTACGATATCTTCTGAAATGACACTCACTTCCAAAGAGACTTTATTATCTGAAGAGATACGTGGTTTTACTTTGAGTGTCAATCCTATATCTTCACGTGAAAAATTTTGCGTTGGTAAGGCAGTTGTTGTTGCTGCGATAGAGGTTTGCGTCAAAATGGACTCTGTTTGTCCTACATAGATAGAAGACTCTTTGTTGTTTATACAGAGGATGGAAGGTTCTGACAAAATCTTGGCCGCATCATTGTTATCAAAAAGTGAGATTGTGACACCCATTGCCAATGCTTTTTGTACATTTGGAATCTGAAAATTATCGCTTCCAAATGTACCACCCAGCAGGGCAGTGGCAGGATCCAGGACACCACCTAATTTGCCAGAGATACCATAAAGCCCTGCACCGCCTGCGATTCCTGAAAAGAGTTCATATTTGGCACCCAGTTGTCTTGCTTTGTTGTCACTGACTTCAACGATCTTGGCCACAACATAGACCTGCTGTCTTTCTGTATCCAAACTATTGACGACCGCACGGATCTCTTTGAGCTCATTTTCTGTCGCATAGACGATAATAGCATTCAGTTCTGTATCCACAGTGACTGTCGGCTTGTCTTTGTCTCCTACGATAGAAGGTGCAATTGTCTCCGTTTTGACGATAGGAGGCAGGACTTTGCCATTTTTTGATTTCTGCGGTATCTTTGTCGTTACCGTTTTTGGTTCACCCTTTTGTGCCTTGGCTTGGGCAAAGCTTTTGTCTGAGAGTAGTTTTTCCAGTGTCTTCACAATTTCAGAGGCATCAGCATTTTTCACATATAAAATTTCCATACGTTTGTCAACTGTATTGTCAGATTTGTCCATCTTCTGGATCTGCGGGATCAGTGTACGTATATTTTCCTTTTTGCCAACAAGGATGATAGCATTGCTGGCATCATCAGAAAAGACAGATACTTTTTGTGTTGCTATTTTGTTATCAAACATCGCATTGGCAATTTGTTTTACCTTGTTGTAAACACCTTTTGCCTGCGCATTGTTCAGTGTCACAAACCTGACTTTGGTATCACTGTCCTGATCCAGCTGCTGGATAACATTTTCAATAGAGCGGATATTGCCGGGATAGTCTGTGACCACAATAGAATTGTTTTCATTGGAAAGTGAGATCTTGCCATAACGGCTCAGCAAAAAGTTAACCTGACGCAAAATAGTTCTCACATTTAAATTATATATCGGAATGATTCTTGTCTGTACTTCACCAATATCACTTTGCCCATACATCGGCGGTGATGATTTGGAAGCATCTGCACTTTTAATCACTTTTAAAAAACCGTTTTGGGTATCCCGCATCGTATAACCTTTGGTTGAGAGGATATCTGAAAGCAGTGTAAAAATCTGACTCTTCTTGATTGGTTTGACAGAGACATAATCCACAGTTCCTGTAATATTTTGTGAAATCAGGATATTTTTCCCGGTTATTTTAGCTACCATTTTGATAAAATCAACAATTTTGAGGTCTTTAAAATTGATATTGACTTCATCTCTATTCGTCTGTCTGTAGGTATCCTCTTTTGCCATCATCGACGAAGTTGCTAAAGCACTTAGCAGTATTAAACTCAGTACTGTTCTTTTCATTTTAACCCTTTTGTTAATTTACACTAAAATCTAGTTCCAGCTCATTGCCGCCACGCTCTACCGTGAGACTCAATGAGTCCAAACTGTCTACATTGGTATAATATTGCATGACATCTGCCAAACTTTTTATTTCATTGCCATCGATTCTTTTTATCACATCTCCGGATTTTAAACCAGACGTATCAAAAAAAGAACCTTTTTTGACATAATTGACACGAAACCCGCTGATCTGTCCATTATTACGTTGTTCCTGAATCCGGATATTTTTCCAGATTTTATTGGGATCTTTTATATACTCTTTTAGCTCTCTGTGTGAAATGACAGCAGGTTCACCAGGCGCTCTTTGCTGATGCATCTCTGTCTGACTATCATGATAGGTGCTGGCAGATGGACTGTTTTCTTCATCAGAGAGTACAACATAATAATTTTTGCCATTTTTTTTCAGTCCGACTTTACGTTCTGAAACTTTGACCAGTTCATACCCCTTGTACTCTTCTCCGATATAGATAAAATCACTTTTGCCACCATCTTCAATAATCATAAAACTCGCATCTCCCCCGAGATACGTTCCTTTTAATTTCATATTTTTGATCTGTTCGCCATCGTCATCTCCAGGGTGTACTGGTTCTACAGGCATATTTACCCCGCCAATAATCTTACTCGCCAGATTCAACCTGTAGTGATAACTGTAATTCTCACTCTTACGCTCTTCTATACTGCCTTTTTCCAAAAAGAAAAGGGAGAAACTCCACACTACTTTGGCGATGATGAGAGGCAGGAGCACATAGCCTGCTATAAATCGCCACTGCTTACTAGAACTTTGACTCATAAACCAACCCCTCCTTCTCTTTTTTGAAATACTGTCTCACCAAAGTATTATTTTTGAATTTGGCACTCGGCTCCAATACAAGATGTACTGTTTGCGTCAAAATATCCATAAATCCATGGATCAAGCCAAAATCCCCCACCGCTTCAATAGTGACCTGTTTATAGTTCCAGATGGCATATGTCACAACCACACTCTCTGCTTTGACATCCAGCATCTTTTCCAAGGCTTTTGCCGGCTTTATGTCAGTAGCGGATATGCGGTTATAAACAATCCAGGGTTTGAATGTCAATGAAGCCACTTTTGCAGAGGCAATACCATCATAAAAGAGTGTTGCATCCGTAATCAAAAGGTCAATCCATCTGTCTTTTATACTCCCTTCCTGAACAGAAACATGCTCTTGCTTCGCAAAATTTTCCAGTGTATAATAGAGATTGATCTTGGGCATAAAAAGAATCAGACCCATATAAAACATCACAATAAAAGAGAGGATCTTTTTCATTTTTTGATCTCCAGATGCAGGGATGCACTATTTTCATTGATACGGTGAATCTCCAGTTTTTTGATATTTAAAGTACTGTTTTCTATCTTTCTCAAAAGATTTCCCAGCGTTGTAGCAGAAATATTGTCATACATCAACAGACGGCTGGATGATTTTTGCAGATCTTTACTCACAGGAGCTATCCTCTCCAGCGTTTTTAAAGTGCGATTCATCGCATTTTTGTCACCAAATTTTTCTTTCAAAGTGGCAAGTGAATGTGCCTGGGATTCAAAACGCTCCAAAGCACTCTTTTGCGAAACATAGGCTTTTTTGGCATTATTACCCATCATATAGAGCACAAACAGAAGCAGCAATACACCCGCTGACATAATGATACTGTTTTTTTGGCTCATGAAGCAATCTTTATCGTCATCGTTAAATCCTGAAACTTCGCATCTTTTATCTTCATATCCTTTGGAAACATTTTTTGTATCGCCGAAGCTCTCTCTTTGGAGGCAACATGCAACAGCAGGGTTGTCTCTTTTGGTGTTGCTTCAATGCTCTCAATATATTCGCCTTTTTCCAATCTGACATTTGAAAGTGCAAAGAGCAGATCACGCAGCTTCTTTTGTGCTTCAAATTTTTTGAGTAGGGACTTTTTGATACTTTTTAACTGCATGGAAGTACGTGGAAGATTATATTCTTTGATAACAGCCATCTTGCGCTCATCCAATTGATGCACTGCACTTTTATAGACGATATATTCTCCAAGCAGTGCTACAAAGAGTAAGCCAAAAAGCACCCCTGCCAAAATCAAATCCTGACTAGATAACAATACATTGTCAAAAGAACCCAGTTTTACTGCATGTTTTGCCACATCTGCCTGTGGAAGTATGTCATCCAAAGTGTTGGCAGTATCGGTGCAGGCACGCGGTACCTGGATGATAATACCGTCTAAATTGCTCAAAGCTGCCTTGTCATTGATCGCAGTGCACGCTGTAATAGACCCCAATGCATCCTGTGCAAAAAATATCTGCGCTATATCACTTTTGTATGGCAATACTTTTTCGAGCTCCTGTGCTATCTGCTTTTTATTGTAGGCTATCATGATAAAAGCATCTTCTACTTTTCGCACAGCAAAAGAGAAATCACCGGCAGGCAGATTTCCTTCAAAAGTTGAAGGTGCAAGTTTGAGGGCATCTTTTTCTTTTTTTACAGGCAGTTTAACTTTTTTGATCCAATAAAACTCCGGTGAAAGTATAACACTGTAACTTCCCCGCTCCTGGATATGATCAGCTTTGCTGACAAAAAGTACTTTATTCTTCTTCTTGAAAATTTTTGTCAATGTTGCTTATCCTCTTTGAATGTATATCATAATCAAATGATATTTCTCTCATACGATTTTCTTTATCTAAATTCAATATACATTTTACCAAATATTTCTTTTTATTTTCAAATTGTGAAATATTATATATTTCTTTTAATGTATGCATTTGGGTTGTATTGGCTTCATGGCAAAAATCACTCTCTTTATTGATCATCATTTCATCAGCGACTATCAAGCTCATAGCCGGCGCAACATAGGGTGAGGAACAATCAAGCAACGGCTTATCTTCAGGCTCACCAAAATAAAAATATTTCTCAAATTCTCCCCGGGTAATCTTAAAAACATTTTTATCACGTGTACTTTTAAAATAATAGGCTCTTATCTTTTTAAAATGGTTAAAATCATAAATCTTGCCCTCTCTAAAATCAAAATCATCTGTTGCAATTTCCGAATAACTTGCCCGTTCAAAATCATCTTTATCCACAGTGTCCAGTAAAAAATCAATCATCGTAGCAGGATCGGAGAGTTCATACTGGCTGAAAAATTTCTCCAATGGACGCAGTAAAAAAGGATCTTCGCCTCTCTTGGTCGTATTGGTTTCATGATTGACCAAAGCTGCCAAAATATAATTGATATTGAGTTTGTCCATCAAAGAGGCAGGATGAAAACCCAGACCAATATGCGTTTTTTCTTCCATAATAGGCGGTAAATCAAAAGCGAGCAACATTTCAAGTCCCTCACTGCTATTGATATCAAATTGTGTAATAAATTTGCTAAAATCTTTAAAAACAACACCAAACTGATTTTCAGCATCTATTCTGACAACACTGTCAAAACGGGATTTTGAGATCGATACTGACCACATGATCAGTGCAGTAATCACCGCGATAAATCCCAGTGTCATTAACAATACAATCCCTTTATGCTCTCTCAACAGATCATCCTTCTCTTTTATCATGATAATACAATGCCTATCTAAGTTTAATAGATGTACCCTAAAGTTAAAACAGTGTAAAATATTTAAGTAAATCATATACAATAAACACTTAAGGATATACATGAGAAAAGGTTTTTCACTGATTGAGATCATGATTGTGATCATCATACTAGGACTTTTAGCCGGTTTGGTTCTGCCAAATCTTTTAGGACAAGGGGAACAGGCAAAAAGAAAGATAGTCTGCATTCAAATGCAAAGTATAAAAGATGCCCTTAAAAACTTCAAGTTGCAAAATGGCATGTATCCAAGTACAGAAGAAGGCATCAAAGCACTCGTATCCAACCCGGATGAAGAAAAATATAAATCTTATCCAAATGGTGGTTTTTTAGATGGTAAACAGCCTGTTGATCCATGGAAAAACCCTTACATTTATACCAATGATGACGGTACTATAGATATTCTCTCTCTTGGTGCAGATGGAAAAGAAGGTGGAAGTAGCGAAGCTGCAGATATAGCAATGTCAAGCTGCAACAAATAAATAAGGAGAGGGCAAAGCCCTACTCCCTACTCTAACACAATAGATTAAAACGCGTAGTTTACAACTACTGTGACTGAATTTTGCTCGTTAGAAGCGCTCAGTGTATTGTTTGGACCAAATGCATTGGATGTTTCTGTTACTTTTGGTGCATAGACATATGCTACATCAATACCAGTTGATTTGGAAACTTGATAAGAGAGACCACCTGTGATATGTGAATCACTGTATGCAGGGAAACCAAGTGTATTAAAATACGCTATATTTGCGCCTTGAAATGGTGCTCCACCTACGGTAGCAGCTGTGAATGTCTTGTCATGCAATGGTGACTTGGCATAACTATACCCCAGTCTAAGTACTAAATCTTCTGTAGCAGTGTATGATCCACCCACTGAGAATACATCCTGGTCATCCCATTGGAATGCATCATAACCATCAGCATCAGACCACATAATACGGTGGTAATCAAATGTCAATGAATAAAGTTTACATGGATCAGTATATCCAAAACCGATACCTGCTTCTGCAGGTTGAGAAAGTTTCAAATCATCATAACCATTGTTCATATTACCTGCATCAAAGTCAAAGACATCTTCATATGTTGTCTCAACAGCACTTTGATAGGTCGCACCGACTGTGAACTCAGGTGTCACATGATACCCCACACCAACTTGCGCACCAACACCAAAATCTTCACTCAAACCACCACCTCTTGGTGCTGCAGTTGTAGGATCTTGTGGATTACTCGGCGTATAAGCTGCCATACTTAAAGCACCATACGCAACTGTTAAACCTACACCGATTCTTAAATCTTCCATTTTATAAGAGATACTAGGTACAAAACGCATATATTGAAATGCTGTTCTCATATTTGCCAGGCCAGGGTTGGTTTCATTACGGTAATCAACACCCATTCCAGATACACCAAACATACCTACACCATACGCTAAATTTTCATCGATATGATCTGTGATACCTACGGTAGGGATGATAGAAAAGTCAGCTTTACTTTTTGTCTCACCCGGCATACCAAGTTGTGGTCCAGCAACTGTAGCTTTGACATCTGGCATAAAAGCAGTCGCACCAAATGAAGCATTAAACCCTTTACTGTCAACAACCCATGCAGGATTTTTAAATACCGCATCTGTTCCCATACTCATACCGATACCAGTACCACCCATTGCACGAGACTCTGCGCCTATTCCTATTAAATTATCACCATTAGTTGCAAACAACATTGTTGTTGCCAAAAGTGAAAGACTTACGATTTTTTTCATTATATTATCTCCTTTAAATTTATATATATAAGTAAAAGTGATATTATAGCTTTTATAGATTAAAATTAGCAGATAAATAATATTTAATAAATAAATACAATATGAAATTAAGGCTTATCTTAAGCCTTAATTCATACATTATATAGCTTTAGTCTGACTCATCAAGACAGGTACAAAGAGCAGCGAAACAGCAACAGCTGCAACGGTACCGGAAATCAGCGCAACACCCAATCCACCAAAGATAGGATCAGAAGCAAGCAGTGCAGAACCCAGGATGATAGCCACGGCTGTCAACATGATAGGCTTGGCCCTTGTGGCTGTCGCTACCGCTATAGCCTTTTGTTTTTCCATACCATGTTCTTCCATCAAAGACTTCGTAAAATCAACCAGTAAAAGCGAATTTCTTGAACTGATACCCATCAATGCTATAAAACCGATCAATGAAGTTGCTGTGAGAAAAAATGTTTCTGAAGTAAACCAGTTTGCTACCCAGTGCCCCAATATAACCCCAATGATAGAAAGAAAACTACCACCTAGGATAATACCGGAAATCGCAAAACTCTTATAATAAATCACCAGTAGTAAAAAAATCAAAATCAAAGCAGCAATAAATGCACCACCAAGATCTCTAAAAGTATCCAGTGTTACTTTCATCTCACCATCCCAACGCAGTAAGATCTTTTCACCTGTTCTTTTATCGCTTAGATGCAAATCAAACATATTGGTTGACATACCAGCCTCTTTGGTGACATTGTAATCCTTTGAAAAGAATGCAATCATCTTGTCTCTTGCTTCTAACAATGGATAGACTTGTGATACCATGTCTGTTTCAGCCAAAACATTCGTGCTTCTGCGCAAATCTTTGGAAAAGATTGCCGGAAAACTTTTTTTCTTTTCAATATGCACCAACTCACTGACTGGAACCATCATCCCCATTTGATTCATCAGTTTCAAAGAAGATATCTTGGCCTCCAGGGCTTCAGATGACATATTTTCAACTTTTCGTGTACCATCACTCAAAGACAAAAAGATAGGAATCTGATCAGGAGAGTGTTGTGAGTTTTTGACCGCAATATTCATCCCTTCAAAAGCAAGATACAAAATCTTGTTTAATTGCTCCAATGAAATACCCGAACGACTTATTTTTTCGGTATCTGCGATGAGTTCATAACGGTCATAAAACTCTTCTTCCATGATGTCCACATCCACCAAACCAGGTGTTTGTTTCAAAATATTTTTAACATCTTCAGATATTTTTCTATTGGTATACAAATCATCTGTTGTTACTTCAACAACGATTGAAGCAAGTGTCGGAGGTCCGGAAGGCTGCTCAATCATTTTAATGTTTGTCCCTTCTTTGAGGATACCACAATGTGATTGAATCACAGGACGCAGACGTTGAATCATCAAAAATGAAGGCTCATCACGTTCATGTTTATCAGTAAGGTTGATAACCATTTCTGCCACATTTTCACCCTGTTTCAACGTAGAACCTTTTACCAGCCCCGCATAATCAAGTGGTGCACCCTGCCCCAGGTAGATTTCTGTATTTGTTACTTCATCCTCTTTTTTTAAGATATCGACTACACAATTTGTCACTTTTTTGGTCTCTTCGATAGAAGAGCCACTCGGTGTATCTACATATATAGAAAATGTGTTGGCACTTTTACCCGGTAACATACGTGCAAGAACCAGTTTGGTAGGCAACATCATGATAGTTGCAAACAAAGCCAGAAACGTAATCAAAATAACCATTCTTCTTTTAGATTTTTTGGCATTGACTGTTAAAACAAAATTTTCCAACCAGTTCATTATTTTTCCCCTTCTTGCTTCTGTTTTTGAAAATGGTGTTGATGATGATGTGCTTTTGGTTTTTTTAACATTTTATTTGCCAAATAAGGCGTAAAGATATATGCCACAATCAAAGAAGCAAAAAGTGCTACCGGCACATTGTAGGGTATGGGCTTCATAAATTCACCCATCATGCCTCCCACAAATGCCATAGGTACCATCGTCAAGATAATAGCCAGAGTAGCAACATTGGTAGGAGCACCAATCTCATCTGTTGCCGTTATCATGATCTCATCTTTTTCCCGCTCGGCTGCATCATGTGCATGCATATGTCTGTGGATATTTTCGATAACAATGATAGCAGCATCCACCAGCAGTCCCAGACTCAAAAGAAAAGCAAATAACGTAATCCTGTTGATCGTCTGTCCTGTCAGATAAGCGATAAAAAGCGTCACTGCCAAAATAGCCGGCACGGTAAATGTCACAATGACCGATTCTCTCCAGCCTAAAGCAAGCACAAGAACAAAAGCAATGATGATAATCGTAATAATCAAGTGATGCATCAATTCATTAACTGCTTCATCAGCCCTTACACCATAGTTCCTTGTCAAAGTATAGCCAATACCCTCTTTTTGAAATTCAGCTTTGTATTCATCAAGCTTTTCAATCACAGCTTCGGCAACATTTACTGCATTGGTTCCTTTCAATTTGGAAACAGACAAGGTTATTTGATTATTTAAGTCACTCATTTTGCCATTTTCCAGGCGTTGTGTAATTTCCGCAGCTTTGTAGTTTTGCACATCATAACTGCTTTCAACATCAGCAACATCTTTAAGATAAATAGGAGCCCCCATATAAGACGCCACAATGACATTTCTTACATCTTCCACACTGTTAATCGCATTTTTGACACCAAACATCACGATTTTACCATCAGCTGTACGGTCTTTGACCTCAGGCACATTGACAGCCAGAGCCTGCACTGCTTTCATTAACTGTCCCAATGAGAGATGGTATCCAGAGAGCTTATATAGATCTACTTTGACATTAAACTGCTCTTTATGTTCACCTTTAAGTGTTGTTTTAGATACATTGTCGATTGTATTCATCACCTGTTGAATATCCCGTACCTTCTTAAAAAGATCAGTTTGAGAGAGAGAAGAATGCTCTTTCGCATAAAAGGCCAAAGTCACAATAGGCACATCGATATCGATATCAAACGGCTTCACAATCGGCTGCATCGCACCTTTTGGCATCAAACTCATATTTTGCATCACTTTGTCATATAATTTCAAATTTGAATCTTCTCTGTTTTCACCGATTTTATACATAACATTAATGATGCCGACATTATTGGCCGCAACACCATATATATGTTCCAAACCTGAAATTTCACGCAGTTTTCTCTGTAGCGGCTTAACGACAACATTTTCGATCTCACTGGGTGTGGATCCAGGGATGACCACCATGATCGTACCACCGCTGATCGCTATCTGAGGATCCTCTTCTCTGGGCATCACTACCAGGGCAAGATACCCTACTGCCAGTAAGAAAACAGCTAGGATAGGGGTTAGTGGGTTGTATATAAATGTCTTTGCCAATTTCCCGGCATAATCCGTCACTGGTATTTTAGCAATGTCCTTTTCTTCCATCTCAATGCTCCCTAATCTTCAAATGATATTTTACTGTATAGTCCCGGGTAGACCAACTTCCCACCTCTGTCAAAATCTATTTTTATTTTAAAAGTATGGGTCATTGGGTTTGAACTTGGTATAATCGAACTGACATGGCCTACTGTTACGAGACCAGCAGATGGAATTTCGATATTGACTTTTTTCCCTATCCGCATATGCTGCAAGTTGCTCTCGGCAACTTCTGTCATAATTTTCAATTTGCTCAGGTCTGTTAAAACAAGTGCTGGCATACCTGGGATAGCCATTTCACCGACATTGATGTTTTTTTGGACAATCACACCGTCATTGGGTGCTTTTACTTTCAAATAATTGTATTGGTTATTGACTTCTGTCAAACGTGCTTTTGCCTGTTGCACCTGCTTTTTAGCAACTTTGATCATATCAACCAAATTTTTCTCAGCCAACTCCAGGCTCTCCAATTGGTATTTGGATACCATATCTTTGGCAAAAAGTCTTTTGTTTCTTGCAAGATTGAGCAAAAGATTGGTATGCTGGTTACGATACATTTGCAATGACAATTGTGCCTGCTGGATACCTAGCTCTACTTGTGTCTTTGCACTGTCAATCTCTTTGGAATCAATCTCATACAGAAGCTGCCCCTTGGTAACACGATCACCTTCACCTACATTCACACTTTTGATAAAGCCCATGTACCTGCTTGTTAACATCTTTTTATTGTCAGATACGACCGTACCGGATAATTCTACTTTTAAGGCAAATAGATAACTACTTACCAACAACAATGTGATGACTATTTTTTTCATTTGTTTTCTCCATATATTAATCTCGCCAATTCTAAAATCTTCTCATTTCTGCGCGTTTGGACTTGCTGTAAGCCGAGTAATTTCTCCAGTTGCAATGCCTCTTTAATCATTACATCATTGATAGAAGTCAATCCCTCATCATAGCGTGCCTGATAACTTAAAAATATCTCATTTGAAAGCTCAACCTCTTTTTGTAAACTTTCAATTTGTGCATTAAAGTTTTTAATCTCTGTTTTGATTTTTCTAAATTTTAAAGCAATCCCTTTTTTGGCCAATTCCACCTGCTTTGCAACTTTGAGCTTTTTCAGCTTCTCCTGCTGCAAGGTCGCCCAGTCACTCCCGCCATTAAAAAGGTTATAAGAGAGTTTGACGCCCACTGTATATCTATCATGATCTTTAAAATCATTAAAAATTTTATTATCACTACTGCCGTATTCAGCAAATGCCCCTACTTGAGGCTGAAAAGATGACCCTGCGACTGTTACCATTTTAGACTGTATCGCCAAACCTGTTTTTGCTTTTTTGATATCCAGATTTTTTGCCAATACTTCTTTGACACTAATTGAAAAATCAGGAGCATCCAGAGCAATCGTTTTGATTGATTTGACTTCAGCATTCAACAAAAAACTCAAAAACTGATAAGAGAGTTCAGTATTGGCCTCTGTCTGACGCAGCATTCGCTCTATATTTGCAAGCTTGGATTCTACTTCAAGGAGATCACTCTTTTTTGCATAGCCTTCTTTTCGCATTTCCAGTGTTGTATTACGCAATTTTTCCATATTGTGATAAATTGTTTTCAAATCTTTTTCAAAATTGGATAACAAAGAGATATCATAATAGGCTTTTTCAACCTGAAAAAGCTTTTCAGCTACCACTTTCTCTTTATCCAGCCCCGCCATTTTGGACATCATCTTGGCAATATCTCGATAACTTTTTAATTTCCAGCCCGTATAAAGAGGAATCATATACGTTAATTTGGTATCAAAATGATTTCTCGCTTTTGGATAATTTAATTGATCAGGTTGAATGCCAAGTAATTGTGCCTGGGCATCCGGATTTGCCATATTGGCAGCAAATGCATTAAAATCTGGTAAACCTGCACTATTTGTCATAGCAGAACCAAAAGCTCCCAAAAACTGATCAAATCCAAAATCTCCAAAATTGGCTTCCCTGCTTTGCAGTTTAAAACCAAATACATTACCTGCATCATTTGATCTAAGCCCCATCAATGTAGCATCAAGTTTACCGAAACTGTAGCCGTTTGCAACACGTATTCCCAACTCATTCACTTCTTTGTCAAAATTAGCAATGTTGATCTCTAAATTTTGTTTTTTAGTGATGTTTACCGCATCTTCCAAAGATAAATTATCATATATTTTTATATCATTTGCATAGGCAAGATGACAAACACATACGTAGATTGACAAAATTATTTTTTTCACTATAGACCCCTAATGTCTCATTGTTTTTTAACATTAATTCTACAGTAAAATTACTTATATCTCTATAGTCGTATTTTTGGTATCAGGAAGGATAAAAAATGGGGAAAATAAGAGGATATTATACACTTTTGATTTGATCTCAAAAGTGTATAAAATTGAAACTATTTAGTTTCTTTAGCGTCATCACTGACTTTTTTAACGCTATCACTTGTGTCATTTGATACTTCTTTTACACTATCTCTAGTATCTTTACTGACATTAGTAACACTTTCTCTTGTATTGTTAGAAGCTGTATTTGCACTGTCTCTAGCATTGTCACTTACTTTATTGACACTGTCTCTAGAATCATCACTAACTTTTTTTACACTGTCTCTTGTGTCATTAGATACTGTTTTTACACTGTCAGTTGTATCATTAGAAACTTCTTTTACGCTGTCTCTTGTATCATTAGATACTGTTCTAACACTATCAGTTGTATCATTAGAAACTTCTTTTACGCTGTCTCTTGAATCATTTGATACTGTTTTCACACTGTCTCTTGTGTCATCACTAACTTTACTCACACTGTCTCTAGAATCATTTGATACTGTTTTTACACTGTCAGTTGTATCGTTAGAAACTTCTTTTACACTGTCTCTTGAATCATTAGATACTGTTTTCACACTGTCTCTTGTATCATGAGAAGCAGTAATAGCTGAATCTTTAAGATCTTTTGTAGCTGACTGAGAACTTGCTTTCAAATCTGCAGATGCATTTGTTGCTGTATCTTTTGTATCTTCAGCTACTTCAATTGTAGAATCTCTCACGTCTTTACTGACACTAGTCATTGTATCTTTTTGATCTTTACTAACATTTGTTACAGATCTTTCTGCACTTCTACCAGTTTCAACAACACTCTCTTTCATATCTTTACTCACGCCGGTAACTGCATCTTTCATATCAGTGAACATATCACCAAAACTAAAATCAGCTGACGCCGTCGTTGTTAATAATGCTGCCAAACTTGTTGCGATAAAAACTCTTTTCATAATATTTCTATTCTCCTTTAGACTTGTTTTATAAAAGAAAATTATAACACTTATATCCTAAAATAGGCCTTAAAGGATAAGTAATTTTTATATTTGATAAATTAAATTAAAAATTAAAAATATAAACTATTCTTATGTTAAAGTAATATACTCACCTTTGCAGCTTATGCAGATTTTAATATACTAAGTGCTAAAATCAATAGCTAAATTACACAACTATATAATATAGGATAAGGGAATCAATGAGCAAACTTTTAATGGCATTACTTTTTATTGTATCCATCATGCAAGCATCCACACTGACAGTACCTGGAACCGTTGTTTCTGACAGCCAGAAGATGATAGGCAGTCACTATATGGGATATATTAAAAAAATCAACTTCAACCTGGGTGACAGTGTAAAAAGAGATGATGTACTGTTTGAACTGCAGTCTGGAGAATTTGACTTAATGAAATCACAGGCTGATTTAGGTTTAGAACAGGCAAAAATATTTGTTGAGATGTATCAGACACATTTGGCAAATGCTCAAAGAGAAAGGCGCAACGCAAAAAAACGCAAATCAACAACCAGACTGGACCTGGAAAATCTTGATATTGCTGCAGAAAATACCAAGGCCATGCTAAAGGCAGCCAAACAGGTCGTCAAACAGGCAACGATTAAAATCAAACAATTTACCGGCTTATATAACTATCTGGAAGTGAAAGCACCCAATGACGGTGTGATTGTCCAAAAAAGGATCAAAGTGGGTGACATGATTATGCCGGGTATGCTTGCAATGGTATTGGTAGATTTACATGATTTGGTCATTGAAGCATCTGTCGCTGAATCCAATCTCAAATATATTCACAAACATAAAAAACTGAAAGTAGAAATCCCTTCAATCAATTTTATTACAACAGGTGAAGTGCAGGCTATTGTGCCTAGTGCAAATCCTATGACACATACCATGACTATAAGAGTAAAATTTGATTTAAAAGATGAAGAAATATTTCCTGGGATGTATGCTAAATTACATGTCCAAATGTAAGTGATACACCCTCTATCATGATAGGAGATCCTATCATGATAATGACTAGATACTGGCGTAAGATACCCAGTTACACTCTTCAATCGCTTTCAATGTTGAAAGTAGATCTTTTGATACAGTCTCATCAGTTAATACAACTGCCAATGCCCCACCATGAGAATCACGGCCTAGTCTAAAATCAGCTATATTGATAGCATTGTCACTCATAATTTTTGTGATTTTTGCGATAACACCCGGCTTGTCCTGATTCGAGAAAAATACCATCTTGCCTTTAGGTTTAAAGTCCAACTTAATTTCATTGATACTCACAATTTTCTCAATTGTATCAGAGAAAATTGTTCCTCCAATAGCAATTGTATCTTTATCCGTTGTCAATTTTATTTTTATTTTATTTTTATATTCACTGAGATTTGAAACTTTTTTATTTGAAACATCAATCATCTTCTCTTTCGCTACAAATTCAGCATTGACATAATTGATCTTTTCGCCTAAAGATTCTTTTAAAGAGCCAACCAAAGCAAACGTCGTCAATGAATTTAAATAATCTGCAATTTCACCTTCTGCTTCGATTTGTAGAGATTTGATATATCCAACATTGATTTGTGCCGCCAAATAGCCTATCTTTTGTGCCAATTCAAGATAAGGTTTGACAAAAGCAGGCATCTCATTTTCTTTGATTGGAAGATTCAGTGCATTGGGATAGCTTGTTCCTCTAACTGCACTCATAGCCTGATCAGCAGCTTGTGTGGCTATTTTTTCCTGAGATTCTTTAGTATTGGCTCCTAAATGTGGTGTAACTGAGATATTCTCCAAATCTAAAAGTTTATTATTGATTGCCGGTTCTTTTATAAAAACATCGATACCCGCATAAGCAATTTTACTGCTGCTTAAACCATCATATAAAGCATCTTCGTTATATAATCCGCCACGGGCACAATTGATCAACCTTACACCATCTTTCATCTTGGCAATTTCCGCACTGTTAATGATGTCAATTGTTTCCGTATTTTTTGGTGTATGAATTGTGATAAAATCACATGCCAGAATATCATCAAAATTATTGGTATAAGCTACACCCAGATCTGTTGCTTTGGAAGGATCGATATAGGGATCATAAGCCAATACATCCATTTCAAATGCCAGTGCCCGTTTTCCGACACGACTACCGATATTTCCAAAACCGATAATACCCAGTTTTTTATCTTTTAATTCAATCCCATACCACTTCTCTCTTTTCCAAATCCGTTCTAATTTTAAGTGATTATTGGCATTTGGAAAGCTTCTTGCCGCAGCCAGCATATGTGCCATTGTTAATTCAACAGCTGCAATTGTATTGGCAGTTGGTACATTCATCACAATAATACCATTTTTACTACAACCTTCGATATCCACATTGTCCACACCTACTCCGGCACGTACAACAGCTTTTAAGTTTTTAGCAGCATCGATAAATTTTTGGTCAACATCTGTAGAACTACGTGTGATAGCAACATCATACTCACCTACCATTTCCAACAATTTATCTTTTGGCTCAGCAGAAGCATCAATAAACTCAATATCTTCACTCTCTGAAAGCATATCTAAGCCTCTTTGATGAATAGCATCACAAACTATGATTCGTTTTTTTTGCATTTTATCCCCTATATGGTTTAATTTAACTCTAACTGTATCTCAGATACTGCATAAAAATAACTTTTTTGATTGGTCTTTTTTTTGATTTGGCCTAACCAGCTATCTTGCGTAAATGTAGTCTCTGGTATTTTTGTAGTATCGACACGATCAGCTGTCTCTTCAACAGCTGACAATGTTTTTTTTGAAATATGAATGTATCTGTATGATAAAAATATCATCACACATACACTACATGCAAGTAAGAAAAAAATAGAATATAAATATCTACTTTGCATTTACTTTTTTAATTGATCTTTTAAGATATCACCTAATGTTGATTTAGAGTCGTCATTGTACTCTTCTAAATCAGCTTTTTCTCTGATCTTTGCCACACGTTTGACAGAAAGTCTGATTCTGTCTTTTTCTGTATCAATAAAGACGATCGCTGCTTCAATTTCTTCACCGATCTCTAACTCGTCTTCTTTTTTCTCTCCAAGATCTTCCAGTCTTATCAGCGCATCTACACCATCATCCAGTTTTACAAAGATACCAAACTCTTTTTTATCTCTGATTGTTGCTTTTACAATATCACCATTCTTATGTGTTTTTGCAAACTTATCAATAGGACTCTCTTCAAGCTCTTTTTTGGAAAGTGAAATTTTCTCTTTTTCACGGTCAATTTTGATAATCTTCACTTCTACTTCATCACCTTCGGCAAAAGCATCTTTACATTTGATACTACGATCCCATGAAACATCTTCATTATGTAAAAGTCCATCAATATTGCCAATTTTGATAAAAGCACCAAAATTGGTAATTGTTGCTACTTTTCCTTTGACTATATCACCTACTCTATATTCATGTAAAAAAGTTTCAAATGGTTTTGGCAGTACATTTTTAAGACTGACTCTCAACTTTCTTTTATCAAAATCAATTTCAACAATTTCAACATCTATTTCTTCATCAATAGTAATATAATCTTTTGGATGTTTGATATTTTTGTCCCATGATACTTCAGAAACATGTAAAAAACCTTCAATATCATTACCTAAATCAACAAATGCACCATATGGTTCAATATTACTCACCTGCACTCTTACAGCATCACCAACTTCCAATTGATCTTTCAAATCTGCCCAAGGATCTTCCATTGCTGCTTTAATTGAAAGTGAAAGGTGTCTTTTTTCTTCATCATATTTGATAGCTTTGACAGGCACTACTTCACCTTCACTATAAAGTTTGGAAGGGTTAACAGGACCTTTATAAGAAATTTCACTGTAGTGAACCAGACCATCTACTCCGCCAATATCTACAAACATACCGTAGCTGGTGATTTTTTTGATTGTACCTTCAACGACATCATCACTTGCCAACAATGCATCAATCACTTCTTTTTTCTTTTCTCTTTCTGCTTCAATCAGTACTTTTCTAGAGATAACGATAGACTTTGCTGCTTTGTCCACTTTAATGACCTGTGCCTGTACTTTTTTACCTATAGTAGAAGGTGTATCCTTCATATAGGCTTGCGACTTAGGCAGGAAAAATTCAACACCATCATAGGCATCTTTTCCTTCAACAATGTAACCACCTTTATTTTTACCGATAATCACACCATCTATCAAAAGATCTTCACCCTCTTTATAGTTTTCTAAAAACGTATCTACTTTTTTTGCTCTTAAAGCTTTTTTATAAGAAAGCGCTGGTCTTTCATTGCGATAACCAGTGATTGCAACAGTGATTTTGTCACCTTCTTTAAAAAGGAGTTCACCATTTTCATCAGTGATCTCTGATTTCCATAACAAACCTTCCTGTTTTTTGCCCACATCGACCAAGATTCCATCTTCATCATCTTTGATACTGACAATCACACCTTCTGCAAAACCTCCGCTTTTTTCATCTTTTACTGATGCTTCAAACATTGCCGCAAAATCTGCGTCTTCTTCCCCTAAATCCATTGCTTCAATGGCCTTTTTACTATGAACTTTTCCGTTCGCCTCATTCAACATCCGTCTTCCTTGATTTGTATTTAATTTTTGCCAACACTAAAAATTGCTCGATTATACCGTAAATTCTCTTATTTTAGTAATAATTTTTTCAATTATCCAGTCTGGTGTCGATGCACCTGCGGTAATACCGCACTTTTCTTTGCCTAAAAACCACTCTTTTTTAATTTCATTTTCATTCTCTACCAAGTGACATGCAGGACAATTCTCTTCAGAAATATTCAAAAGCTGCTTTGTATTGGATGAATTTTTCCCACCAATGACTATCATGATATCTGATTTTTTAGACAATTCCCGTGCTGCATCCTGATTTTCAAACGTTGCATTGCAAATCGTATTAAAAACACGTACTTCAGCTACCCGTTCCACCAAATAAGTCACTATTTTCATGAATTCTGCAAATTTTCTGGTTGTTTGGGAAACAATGGCAACCTTAGGCCCCAAGTGCATCCCTTCTAATGCATCTACACTCAAAATCACAATAGGCTCATTTACAGCATAACTTTTCACCCCTTTGACTTCAGGATGGTTTTCATCTCCAAAAATAATAATCTTATATTTTTGCTGGCTCATTTCTTCTACTATTTCCTGCGGTTTTGTTACAAAAGGACAGGTTGCATCAATCACTTCTTTATGGGAGTTTTCTAACTCTTTTAAGTCATCTTTAACAATTCCATGTGTTCGGATGATGACCTTGTCTGCATCTCCTATTTCATCCATTGTATGTGCTGTTGAGACATTAAAATTCTGTTTCAGGCGGTTTATCTCTTCATTATTGTGAATCAAAGGCCCCATTGTTGTTGCATTTTTTGATTCTTCTGCTATTTCAATGGCACGTTTCACCCCGAAACAAAATCCATAATTTTTTGCTAAATTAATTTCCACTTTGCACCTCACTGATCTCCTGCAATAATGATATAAAATTAGGAAAGGATGTATTGATACATTCTGTATCTTCTATCTTTATCCCGTTTAAAAGTCCCGCTATAGCAAAACTCATCGCAATGCGGTGATCTCCATAACTGTTAACAGCAGTATCTTGTAAAAATGCACCACCTACAACTTCATAGCCATCTTCATGCTCTTTGGCGTCAATACCGCAAAGATTCAGGTTTTCAACTACCGTACTGATGCGGTCACTCTCTTTTACACGTAGTTCACTCGCATTTTGGACACGACTCACACCCTTGGCAACAGCCATCGCAATGGACAGTGCCGGCAGTTCATCAATCAGCCATGCTATATTTTCTTTGACGTCCACAGCCTCCAATGTTCCATACTGAATTACAATATCTCCGATTGGCTCATAGACTTCCTCTTTCTCGATAAAGGCTATATTGGCTCCCATCTTTTGGAGTACTTTATAAGCTTCTATCCGTGTGGGGTTGAGAGAGACATCCTGAATAACCACCCGTGACTCCGGTATGATTGCCGCTGCCACAGCAAAGAAAAATCCGCTGGAAGGATCACTTGGCACAGTAATATTGAGTGCTCTCAAAGGCGAAGTCAATGGCAGGATTTTTATTTTGCCTTTTTCTACAATAATTTCTGCTCCCATACCAAGCAGCATCCGTTCGGTATGATCACGACTCAAACGTGGTTCAGACAGGATAGACATCTCCTGGGCATGTAAGGCTGCCAGTATCATCGCAGACTTTACTTGTGCTGAAGCGATAGGACTGTCATATTCATATCCATTCAATTTTGCACCGCGTATGGCAATAGGCGAAAGATTTCCTTTGACCCGTCCATCGATATGCGCCCCGATTTTTCGTAAAGGATCTGCCACTCTTCGCATCGGGCGTGAAGCAAGATACTGATCTCCATGCAACACAAAAAATCCTTCCTGAGAAGCTAAAAATCCCATAAAAAGGCGCATCGCTGTTCCAGAATTGCCACAATCCAATATATCTGCCGGCTCTTTCAACTCTTTGGGAGGCGTAATATGAATCGTGTCACCTTCATCTACGACTGTTGCACCTAGTTTCTTCACAATTTCCAGTGTATTTAAAGTATCTTCTGCCCGTAGAAAATTTTTGACAGTAGAGGGCTTGTCTGAAAGCAGTGAAAAAATAGCACAACGATGTGAAATCGATTTGTCACTGGCAATTGTATTGATCTCTATATCAAACTTATCTGCACGCTTAACCATTAAACTACTCATCGTATCTCCAATGAAAATTTCTCTTTCAAAAGTAATAATATCTGATCCATAATAGCTGTGATATCTTGATCATCCATTGTTTTACTCATAGACTGCAATACAAAACGTACCGTCAGACTCACCTTTTCTTCCAAACTGTTATCATGATAGATATCAATCGGATAAAAACGTACCACTTCATCCGGCAATACACCAGTCAAATAGTCCCTGATATCAGAAAATTTCATCTCTTTTGGAATTAATAAACTCAAATCCCTCGAAAGTGCCGGAAATTTTGAATAAGCCTTGGCAATGATATTATCATACACCAATGCATCAAAATCGACCTCACAGATGTAGGTAGCCGGTAAATCAAAATCACGCTCTACATCGATATGTACCCGCCCTATAAAACCGCACACTTGATCACCTATCATGATAGAAGCATACTCATAAGGGTTGATGAGAGCATTTTCCTCTTGACACTGCTGTACTTTGATATTCCCCAATACAGCTGTCACTTTTGATGCAAAACTCAGGAAATCAATCGCTTTTGGTTTACCATGGTTTAACAATGAAGGCGGATTTGCCTCCCCAGAAAAAATAAATGCTATTTTTTGTTTCTCTTCTCTTTTGCTATTAACAACCCGGCCTATCTCAAAGAGTGCCACTGCATTTTTACCATGTTTGAGGTTGGTAGAACTTGATTCCAACAGATGCAGCAAGAGCGTTGAACGCAAGGTATTTAAATCATTGTTAATTGGATTTGCCACGTCCAGATTCTCTGGAATAACCGGCATATTATATTTCTCCATGCGCTGGCGATTATCGAAAAAATAATGCACTGCTTCAAAAAAACCAACAGCTGCAGCCCTGGCTCTAAAGTGGTTACGTTTTTTATAGCTTCGATAGGCATCATTCATCTGCATCTTTTCTGCCAAAACAAATGGCGCAGAGCGGATATTGTCAATACCCACGATACGTACTATCTCTTCGATGATATCCTGTTCATTGACAATATCATGACGAAATGTAGGCACATCGATCGACAATCCCATCTCCTCTCTCTGCAGTTTAAAACGCAGCTTCTCTAAAATAGAGATGACTTTCTCCTCAGCGATATTCTGTCCGATAAAAGTATTTATTTTTGCAAATGTAATGGCAATTTGGGTTGCATATTTTTCCTGCTGCTTTGTGGCTGCTGTAGGCAGTTTTTCACTACCGGTCAGTTTTGCCAGATAATCCAAACCAAACATCAAGTCACTTTCACTTCCTCGTGAAGAGCGGTAAAAAAGATCATCTTTTTCACAACTTTTACCCATCACTGCCTTGGATACAACATCTGGATTGATGTAACTGGCTTCTATCATGACAGCATTCTTTTTCTCTTCTTTACTTTGATTGATACCGATACGGGATATAATCTTATCATCACAGTAAACTGACTCCAGGCCTTCCAAATCCGGTTTCACTTCTATTTTTTGGCAGCTATCATGATAGGCACGAAGCAAAACGCCGGTTGCCTGTATCGTATAGTTGAGATAGCGACATCTGAGATCATCATCATAATTGTCCACAAATCCAAGCCGTAGATCTAACAAAGCCTGCTCTTTGAGCTCTTGTGCTGCTTCCTGATAGATCAGTGCACTGTCCTGACTGTCATGATAAATCTTGCAATCCAACTCCTCTCCTGCACTCTGAGGATACGTCACAGCCTTTAAGGGAATATCCAACGCAGATGAAAGATCTCTTGCCACACCGTAAACACTTAGACAATCTCCCCGATTGGCAGTCAGTTCTATCTCTATCACATCATCATTTACCAGAGGATAGCTGGAAAGTTCCCGACCCAATTCCAAAGCACCAATACTCTCATCAAGTACCCAGATACCATCACCCAGTTTTGGCAGTCCTATCTCACTGCTGCCACATATCATCCCATGAGAATCAACGCCACGTAACTTTGCTTCTTTGATCACAAAACCATTGCCCAGATCTGCCCCTACTGTTGCAGCAGCAATGATCTGCCCCTCTGCAACATTTTTGGCACCACAAACAATCTGTTTTGTTTCGCTTCCCAAATCAACTTGACAGATGTTGAGTTTGTCTGCATCCGGGTGCTTTTGGCAGGAGAGTATTTTTCCCACAACTACACCACCCGGCACAGAAATACGCTGCATGGAATCTACTTCCAGGCCTATGGCATTCAGTGTTTCACAGATCTTCTCTGTCGTGACTCCCTTTAAATCCAAAAACTCATTTAACCAACTTCGTGTTACTATCATCTAAACTGCTCCAATAATCTCACATCACCCTCAAACATCGATCTCAAATCAGGAATTTGATGCATCAGCATCGCTATGCGTTCTATCCCCATACCAAAGGCATAGCCACTGACATTTTTATAGCCGACAGCTTTGAAGACATTGACATCAACCATACCGGCTCCCAGTATCTCAAGCCAGCCTGTATGCGAACAGACCCGACATCCTTCACCTTTACAAAAGATACAGGAGATATCCACTTCTGTACTCGGTTCGGTAAAAGGGAAAAAAGAGGGACGAAAACGTACACTGACTTCTCCAAACATATACTTTAAAAAATCTTCAAGGATATATTTGAGATGCGAAAAAGAGACACTGTCACCCTCTTCGACCACCAGGCCTTCGATTTGATGGAACATCGGTGTATGGGTGATATCAAAATCTCTCCTGAAAACTGTCCCCGGACAAATCATCCGAATCGGCGGTTTCTGTGAAAGCATCGTTCTAATTTGTACCGGTGAAGTGTGGGTACGCAGCAATTTTTTGTCATTGAAAAAAAATGTATCCTGCATATCACGTGCCGGATGAAAATCTGGTAGATTTAATGCTTCAAAGTTATGAAAATCATCCTCAACCAATGGCCCCTCTTCAAGTGAAAAGTTCATGCTCACAAAGTAGTCGATCATTTTATTCATCGTTTCATTGATAGGATGCAGGCTTCCGCTTGTACTATCTCCATTAAAAAGTGTCACATCGATAGCATGCTCTTTCATCAAGGCGATACTCTCTGCTTTGATCAATGCCGTTTTTTTACTATCAAAGAGCGCTGTCAACTTTGCTTTTTGGATATTGAGATTTTTTGCAAACTCTTTTTTCTCTTCATTTGGAATTGTTTTCATCTTGACAAACTGCTCTGCCAAAATACCTTTTTTACCAAAAATTTCTATCCGCACCTCTTCTAGTGCTTTCAGTGTCTTGGCAGACTCTATTTTTTCGATATATTCTTGCAATATTTCACCTAATAATTTTTTTATGATAGTGTAATACAAAGTTGGTTAAAGCCTACTTGCAATACAATATACTAATCAAACCAAGGAGAAAAAATGTGTATATTTTGTAAAATAGTCAATGGAGAAATTCCATCCAATAAAATCCTGGAAGATGAACATTTTATGGCTTTTCATGATATCAATCCAATTGCCCCTGTGCACATTCTCATCATTCCCAAAGTACATGTAGAATGCTTTCAAGATGTCAATGGCGAAATGATGGCAGCAATAACGCCTTTTATCCAGGACGTTGCTACCAAAATGGGGCTGGATAGAAGCGGTTACAGACTTGTCACAAACAATGGAGCAGATGGCGGGCAGGAAGTGCCGCACCTGCATTTTCATCTTTTAGGCGGCGGCAGACTAAAATGGACTCATCTTCATCACGACAATCCAAAAGAATCTATGTAATTATTTGACACCATATCTTATCAATATGGTGTCTCACCGATATAATTTCCTGGTGTTTTATATTTGCAAACCACTACATACCAATCTTTAAAGTTTCCCGTTTTATATTTGCTCATAGCGCAGCCAACCTGGGTTGTATTTTCCCAAATCACCTGCGTGTAGTGTCCGCACTGCTGACCTGCATCACAAGTTGTACTATCTCCCACTGGACCATAATGATAATAAACTTTTTCATCAACCCATGCTTTTACCGCCGTGGCGAGTGTCGGTTTTGCAGTTGAAGTATAGAGATTTTCACCATAGGGACCGTTGGTATAGCCGGCATGGTTTTTAGGATCGTGTTCCCATGCACCACTGTTGGCCAAAGTATCTGCATAGGACTTCGCATCTACAGCCAGCTGATTGCTCCAGCCAAGTTCAACCGGCACACCCACTGCTGCTCTAGCATCATTATGCTGATCTAAAGCATCTTGGATTTCATCTGTTATTGTCAGGTTCTCTTCTGACCCCGGGGTGACCGTTCCCGCATCATTGACAACACCATTGTCATTATTGACAAAATCTTTAGTATCTTGTACAAAATCTTTTATTTCACTACTGCTGCATCCGGCTGTCAATATAGCCACTATCGCCAACAGCGTTATGTTTTTAACTATCATGATAATCCTTTTATCCATCCGATATAATACTCCAGCTGCCCAATGGTAGATGCGGTAGCAGTACCTCCATAAGAGTTTCTCGCATTCATGGAGTTGCGTAAATTTAAAAATGTCAACACATCTTCTTCTATCCTACTATCGGCTGCTTTAAGTTCTTCTAAAGGCATCTCACTCAAATCAACACCAGATTTTTCAGCCGCAATAACAGTAGCACCCGTAATCTTATAAGCATCCCGAAATGCCATACCAGCTTTTTGCACCAAATAATCTGCCAAATCTGTAGCAGAGAGGTGCCCCACTTTGCAGGCCTCTTCCATACGTTCCACATTTACTGTCATCGTTTTAACAGCTTCTCGTAAAATTTCCAAAGATATCTTGGCCGTTTCAACCGAATCAAAGACTCCTTCTTTATCTTCCTGCATATCTTTGTTATAAGCCAAAGGCAGACCTTTTAAGACAGTAAAAAGTGCAATCAAATTACCATAAACCCGGCCGGTTTTTCCCCGTAGCAATTCCGGAACATCAGGATTTTTCTTTTGTGGCATAATGGAAGAACTTGTAGAGTAGGCATCACTCAATGAGACAAAACCAAATTCTGAACTCGACCACAAGACCAGCTCTTCAGCCAACCTGGATATATGTGTCATCAATGTGGCAATATTAAAAAGAATTTCCAAAGCAAAATCTCTATCACTGACAGTATCCAGACAATTAACACTAGGTTCTTTAAAACCCAGTTTTTCAGCGATGAAAAACCTGTCCGTATGGTGAGGTGTTCCCGCCAATGCCGCACAACCAATCGGTGATATGTTATTGCGTTCATAGGAACTCTCAAACCGCTCAATATCCCTTTTAAACATCGATACATAAGCAAGCAGATGATAAGCAAAATTGATAGGCTGTGCGTGCTGCAAATGTGTCATACCCGGCAGCATCGTCTCTGTATGATAGGATGCAACTGTTAAAAGCTCTTGCTCGAGTGCAATCAGTAAATCTTTCAAAACCTGTGTATTCTTCTGCACATACAGCCTAAAATCCAGTGCAACTTGATCATTCCGGCTTCGTGCAGTATGGAGCTTTTTACCACTCTCTCCTATCATCTCAGTCAGCTTTTTCTCTATAGCCATATGAATATCTTCATCTTCTATAACAAAATCAAAATCACCCTCTTGAATCTCTGCTTCAATCTTTTTCAAACCACTTTCTATTGATTGATACTCTTTCTCATTCAAAATTCCCTGTGCAAAAAGCATCGCAGCATGTGCGATAGAACCTTGAATATCTTCTTTGTATAATTTTTTATCAAAGGGAAGTGAAGCATTAAATAAATCTAAAAGTTCTGAAGATTTCGCGTTGACACGTCCTGATGCAAGTTTAGCCATAAATTGTACTCCAAATTTTTAAGAAATTATAGCTAAATGTGGTTAATGAAAAGCAATTTAAAGGAGGCAGAAGGCGCTGTATGCACCTTCTGTAAAGTTTGTTCTAATTAGAGTTTTGGTCCTGCTACAGAATAATCAAATTCTGCATCTTCTTTGAGATATTTTTTGAAGTTATCAATATAAAGCTTAGCAAGATTATCTCTTGTATTGATGTAAGCCTCTTTATCACTCCAGGCATTTTTTGGATTCAGTACCTTTGCATCTACACCCGGCAGTGTAGTAGGAAAATGTAAGCCAAAGTTATCAGTTGTATCAAATTCACTTTCTAAAATAGATCCATCCATGATAGCATCGATACAGGCACGTGTAGCTTTAAGACTCATTCGTTCACCTACGCCATAGGCTCCACCGGTCCAACCCGTGTTAACCAAATAGACATTGACGTTATGTTTTTCAATTTTCTCACCAAGGAGCTTTGCATATACCGTAGGATGAAGTGGTAAAAATGCTTCTCCAAAACAAGCAGAAAATGTTGCAACCGGCTCTGTGATACCTCTCTCTGTTCCTGCCACTTTTGCAGTATATCCACT
>JANTGR010000003.1 GCA_024762875.1 Sulfurospirillum sp. | reverse complement strand
GAGATTGATGATGTCGGGTAATTCTTTTAAACAGTATGGACACTCAATACCAAAGAAAAAGAGTAAAACTTTTTCTCCTTTATAGTCAGGATCCTGAAAGAGAAAATTTCCTTCCAAATTATTTATCCTCAGTTGCTTATGGTTGATGTTTTTAAAATATATCATATCAGCATAGATTGTGCTGTGCAGTAAAAACGTACTTATCATGATAAAAAAAATTTTTTTCATAAAAATCCTTTGTAAAATAAATTATTTTAACATAATTTTGTATAACACCATAGTTATGCTAAAATCAGACACCAAAACGCAGGATAATAAATGCAAATAGAAACATTAGTACAAACCATAGAGGGGCAAATCAATGAGACTTCAAAAATAGAAGAAATCTATAGTGCTACAGTCTATGTGTCAAATGTCGGTGAGGGATCACTCTTTATCTCTTCTGTCCCTTCTGAGATAGAAGAAGCCATTGGCAGAGGTGCACAGGCGATCATATATAATGATGCAACGCTTGCGATAAGCGACAGTGACTTGGCCTGGATCAAAGTAGATGATATAGAAGAGGCTGCATTTAGATTGACACAATATGTTGTAGCAGATTCTGAGGCGGATTTTTACTATCTAAATAGGCATGAACTCAGCTTTTTAAGAATGATACTATTGCGTAAAAGTGATATTGATTTTATACCGGATGACTGGAAAAAAGCTTTTGAGATGGTACTAAACAGTAAAAAAAAGATTTTTATCTCCAGTAATCTGGAATTGATGAAAAAGCTGCGACCCAAGGCAAAGCGACTGGTGAAAGAAGTTGATGGATATATCATATCTGATACGCTCTTTCGCTCAACTTTCAAGGTAGAAAAATATGTCTATCAATATAAAGAGATGGTACCGTTTCATCTGGAACATCTGCTAAAAGTAGTAGCTTTTTGTCAGCAGCACCATTTTGAATATGCCATAGAAAAAATAAAATACATCAAACAATTTATACCTATCTTTATAGATGGAGAACCGGGAATCAATGAACAGAGTAAAAATGACAGAACAGTCATCGTTTGTGATAATCTGGAAGATATCATAGAAGCAAGGCTGTATGTCAATGCCCCAAGTGCATGGATCGTCAAAAGTATCGTCTTAACACCACCCAAGACAAAAGTAGAGGGTGTCAAACGTCCTAGTTATTACTATAATAATGAAGATATACTGGAGATACTCAAAGGAGCAAATTTCAATTATGCTTTTATCTATGCAGAGGATCGATCCATCATCGAGATGATTAAAAAAGAGTATAATATATTTACCTAAAGTAACTTAATAGCCTATTTTCCATAAAAATTTCTTATAAGGTATTAATTTTTTTTCTTTTTGTGCGATGTTGTTTGTATCTTAGGCATAAAAGGAGCAAAGATGAAGGTAACATTAAAAAGATTAAGAGTATTGGTTGAGCAATTTAGCAGTGATTTTGTTACAAAATCTACTATGTTTAGATTTAAAGAGTCAAAAGAGTTTGATTATCTATTTGGCAAGTAGAGCATTGAACTGGTGACCCGTAGGGGATTCGAACCCCTGTTACCGGCGTGAGAGGCCAGTGTCCTAACCACTAGACGAACGGGCCACAAAATTGTGTTTGTTAGGACATCGGGCGAAATTATAGAGCAATTTTACTTACAAAAAACTTTGAGATGGTCGATATTAAATCGAGTATTCTGAACAAACACACTTATTCACTAAGGCTGCGCCGTAAAACGGCTGTAGAGTCGTTCACAAGTGGGTTTGTTCAGAATACTCGATTATAAACATCAAAGAAGGTTTTTTTATGAGATATCAGTGTCAAAACTGTGGTGCACCGATAGAGGGCATCATCTGTCCTTACTGTCATACACGTCAGGCAATCGACCTCAAAAAAACTTACACTACAAAGCACGATACTGAGCGAATATGTCCCAATTGCGAACTTTTACTCGAGATCCGTCTCCTTGACAAGTATCAAAAACTGTATATAGAGCAGTGTAAACACTGTGATGGGATTTTTTTGGATTTTGGAGAGATAGAGGCGATTATGGAGCAGGAGATCGTCAAGTCTGAACGCTATGATTTTGTCAGACTGCAAGAGATCAAAAACCATCCACTCACCCGTGAAAAAAAAGTACGTTACAAAAAATGTCCCGAGTGTCAAAAGATGATGCTGCGTATGAATTATCAGTCACGAAGCGGGGTGATTATCGATCGTTGTGTAGATCATGGTTATTGGCTTGACAGTGGTGAATTACGCCAGATCATGGAGTGGGCCAAGTTGGAAGGTACGCATGATTTTAGGCCGACTGCAGGGAAAAAAGAACATTTTAATACAACTCAAAAAGCCTATGCCAACAGTCAATTTGCTACAAAAAAGATAGAAAAATCTTTCGATATGAATATTATTGAGAATTTTTTTAGAAAACTGTATGGCTTTTCATAATAGATTCTAAAAGATAGAAAGTCCTGTTTTTTCGACAAATTTTTGAAGAGCGAGTGTCCCCAGGTGAGAATTTCCATAGTGATTGAGTGCAGGTGACCAAACAGATATTCCCATTTTCCCTGGTACAACTGCGACGATACCGCCGCCGACACCACTTTTGCCAGGCAATCCCACGTGAAAAGCAAATTCACCCGATGCATCATAGTGGCCACAGGTGAGCATGACAGCATTGATCCGTCTGGTCTGCTGCGGGGTGAGGTATTTTTTATTGCTAAGAGGGTCTGTGCCGCCATTGGCAAGATAGAGCATGGCTCTAGAGAGTTTTTGTGTATTCATACTGATGGCACAGTGCTTGAAGTAGGTTTGTACCGCCTGATTGGGCTCATTGTCTAAATTGTTAAAACTTTTCATCAAGTTGGCAAGTGCCAGATTGCGATGTGCATGTTCCATTTCAGAGCTTGATACTTCAGGATCAAAAGAGATAGTATTGTCATCTGCGACATCTCGTATGAAGTTTAGTATCACTTCAAAGGCTTTATAATCATCCTGATAGTGTGCGATGAGGCTGTCAGTGACAACGATAGCACCGGCATTTATAAAAGGATTTCTTGGTTTTCCCTGTTCATATTCGAGTTGAACCAGCGAATTGAAAGGATTTCCTGAAGGTTCAACTCCCAGACGTGTATATAAATCACGGCTGTAGATATCCAAAGCAAGCGTAAAGGTAAAAAGCTTGGAGATACTCTGGATGGAAAAGTCAGTTTGCGTATCACCGACATTGTAGGTGCTGCCATCTTGTGTGATGATAGAAAAGCCAAATTGCCTGGGATCGATAGAAGAGAGAGCCGGGATATAGTCAGCTACTTTACCTTCACCAAAATGTGGTTGAATCTCTTTATAAATTTCTTCCAATACCGCTTGATAGTCCATTATTTTCCTTAGAGCCGGTTTTTATAGGTATCATATCCAAATTGGTTAACAAGTTCTACTTTTCCATTCTCTTTTTCTATCATGATAGAAGGCAGGGGGATACCGTTGAAGGTGGTATTTTTGACGATAGTATAGTGGATCTGGTCTTTAAAGATGATTTTATCGCCTACTTTGAGCGGACTGTCAAAAGAGTAATCCCCCATGATATCACCTGCCAAACAGGTATTGCCTGCCAGTCTGTAATCGTAGGGTTTCTCACCTGTCCTGCCAGCACCTCTCACTTCTGAGCAGTAAGGCATGATGATGGTGTCAGGCATATGTGCTTCAGCTGAAGTATCAAGGATAGCGATATCGATACCGTTATGTACGATATCCAGTACCGTAGCGACTAGTACGCCAGTCTGCCAGCCTACTGCTTCACCTGGTTCAAGATAGACTTCCACATCATAGCGTGATTTAAACGCCTGGATTATCATGATAAGCTTTTCGATATCATAGCCTGCTTTGGTGATGTGATGACCGCCGCCAAAGTTGATCCACTTCATCTGAGATATAGCGCTGCCAAACTTTTTTTCAAAGCTTTCAAGTACTGTTTCCAGGGCATCTGCATCTTCTTCACAGAGTGCATGAAAGTGCAGCCCCTCGATGCCCTCAAGTCTATCATGATAAAAGTTTTCTTGGGTGATGCCCAGACGGGAGTATGCGGCACAGGGATTGTAAAGATCTGTAGGAGCTGCAGAGACTTCAGGATTGATACGCAGTCCGCAGGAGACTTTACCCTTTGCCTGTTCTTTGTACTTTTCCCACTGAGAAAATGAGTTGAAAACCAGATGATGACTGATACTGATAATTTCTTCTATCTCATCTTCTTTAAAGGCAGGCGCATAGGTATGTACTTCACCTTTAAAAAGTTCATGTGCCAGTTTTGCCTCATGCAATCCACTCGCACAGCAGCCTGAGAGATAGGTTCTCATCATCTCAAAACTTGCTTTAAAAGCAAATCCTTTGAGTGCCAGGAGTATTTTGGCACCACTTTTTTTTTGTATGTACGAAAGCAGTTCCAGATTTTTACGTAATTTTTTTTCTTCCAGTATATAGGCTGGCGTGTGTATATGCTTATAATCCAAGAGCGTTACAATACTCCTTTCGTTGACTGACTACACCTCCGCCGATCGAGCAATTAAAAGGATAATGCTCCTGGGGAAGAATATATTGTTTATCGATCTCTATATCAGGCATTTTACCTATATATGGATGAAAATAAGGATCATCCTGTAGAGATTTCATCAGCTTTTCTCTTGCCTGGTGGTTGTCATTAAATCCTTCATCCATCAAAGCATCAAGTGCTTTGTAGATACTTCTTTGCATCATGGCATCCACATCATAACCATTTTTACTCATACAGCTGCCATGGTCGGCAATATGTTGACTGTCACCATAAATCAGCATATATTCTTTGTCCTGGATGTCAGTATTTAAAAAGATATCCATACCTATTCGGATATCGGTAGAATAATCCCTGGCATAAACTTGTAGTATCATTTTACTGTTTTGGGGTAGATGAATGGCTTTTGTAGCGGGAATCAGTCTGCTGTCATTAAAAACAGTATAGCCTGAGGCCATTGGAAAGAGGATACGCACATCATCTCCAACTTCATCAGCGAGTGTATTTGCCATCCAAAATGTGACACCAGCACCCATAGAATGTCCGATAAAGCCTACCTTTTTGATATCGATATGGCTTGAAAATGCTGCAATGGCATCACGGGTTGCAGCAGGTAAATTTCCCAGTTCAACACGGGGGCAGGTCAGAAAGATGATGTTATATCCTTTGGAAGCGACAAAGTAAAAAAGCCCTTTATATGCGGATGGATCGTGCATACCATAGCCACTGTAAAAGAAGAGTGTAGGGCGTGAAAGTGGAAGATCTTTTGGATAATAGAGTGTTGTTTGAAGGTGGAGTGCTTTATAGTCTGGCTTGTAGTCATATCGGGTATTGTTGATATCTTTGGTAGCGACTTCATGCGTACCGAACGTACCATAGCCACTTTGAAGTTGTGGGATATTTGCCTTATCATGATAGATGATAGGCTGAGGTGCTGCATTCTCTATTTTTGGATTGTTTTGGATTGGAATTGTTGTTGTTTGTTGGTTTGGTTGGGAGTTATCACCTTGTGGCGTAGATGAGCAGGCAATGCCCCAAAAAACAATGAAGCTGAAGATACATAAAGTTATCGGTTTCATCAATCTTGTGCCTTTTTATTGTATATCGTCTTTATGATTATTTGCTATACTATATTTTATACTATGATTGAAAAAGGATTTCAAATGATACGTTATATAGTGATTTTACCTTTATTATTCTTAAGTGGCTGTTTGGGATCATCGCATGAGATTGCCAAGATCCCTGAAGCATCGGGTATCTGCTACTCCACAATCACTCAGACACTTTTTGTTGCCAATGATGAAGGAAAGATTTATGAGATGGGCAAGGATGGTAAAATTTTACGGAAAAAACGCATCGGCAATTATGACCTGGAAGGGGTGAGTTGTGACGATGACCGTGGTGAATTGTTGTTTGCTGTTGAAGGAGATGATGCGATTTTGGTTGTTTCACAAAAAGAGCTGCATGTCAAAAACAAGATCCGTATCAAGCGTGAATTTCAAGGTCATCTCATCCTGAAAAAAGATAAAAAACATGGTTTGGAAGGTATTACACAAGATCAACACTCACTCTACCTCTCTAATCAATCTAACAAAAAATATCCCAAAAAAGATCCTTCTGTGGTTATCAAAGTAGCCAAGAGCCACAAGAAAAAAGTTGTGATTGAAGAGATTATCGATCCAGGGCACCAGGATATTGCCGGACTTTTCTATCATGATAGTATGTTGTATATGGTGAGTGATAAAGAGGATTTGTTGATTGGGTATGATTTGCAGGCCAAAAAAGTTGCATGGACGAAAAAACTACCTGCTTTTGCCCAGGAAGGTATCTGTCTGGATGATGAGGGAAATATCTATTTTGCCAATGATGATGGAAGTGTTTTGAAGTACAAAAAAGCAGAATTGGGATTTTGAGAAGTGCCCTTATTCTACTTTTCTAAGGATTTTATCAAGTAGTGTTGTACTAAGAAGACGTTTTAAAAACCAAAATAATGTAGTAGGTGCAGTGACACGGTAGCGTGCTTTTGCTTTATCCGTCAGTGCGTGTTTGAGTGCCTGATATACAGCATCTTCTCCCAGGGTAAAGGCTACATCTTCACTGCTTTGAAGAGCAGCAAGCTTTTTTTTATAAATAGTGCGAAAGGGTGTGTGCTGCTGATCTATATTGGCTATGAACTTGGCTAGTGCATTTTTTCTAAAGTTACTGCGGATAGGACCTGGTTCTATGAGAGAGACAGTGATACCGCTGTTTTTCAGCTCCAGTCTCAAGGTATCGCTGAGGCCTTCGAGTGCAAATTTACTGGCATTGTAGGCTCCGCGATATCGCATCGCTATAAAGCCCAATATAGAAGAGTTTTGGATGATGCGCCCATAGCCCTGTTTTCGCATAACAGGCAGAACTTGGCACGTTAGTTCATGGGTTCCAAAGAGGTTGGTTTCAAATTGTGCTTTGAGTACTTCTCTGGAGAGGTCTTCGACGGCACCAGGCTGTCCATAAGCGCCATTGTTAAAGAGTGCATACAAGGTACCGCCTGTTTGTTCCAAAACGGTATCGAGTGCTGCTTTGATACTCTCAGAATCATCCAAATCAAGCTGATAAGACTCCAATCCTTCTTCCCTCAGCCTTGTGACATCTTCTATTTTTCTGGCTGTGGCAAAAACACGATAACCATCCTCTTGAAGTGCTTTGGCACAAAAATAGCCTATCCCGGTTGAGCAGCCGGTGATGAGTACTGACTTTTGCTCCATTATGGACAATTTTCTATGCAGAGCTTTTTGGAGACGATAGTCCCGCCACAACCTGTATAACAGGTGTCAAAAGTATGCGTACAACCACAGTCAAGATCACAAAACTCTGCTTCAGCTTTGAGGTTTTCCTGCTCTAAACTTGGCTTTTTGGGTTTTGGCCGGCTGCGGTAAGAACCATAATATGGCATCGGATCATACCAAAACAGACTGTTGGCATATCCATAAGGACGCGGATAATAATAGTAAGGATAGCCATACCCGTAGTTCATAAAGATAAAACGACTCTCAAATCCGTTATCATCAACAGCATCTACATAGTTTTCAAGCTGCTTTGTATAATCCTGCATCTTTTTATTATACCGCTGGAGTGCGATGCGGTGGGCTTTGACTTTACAGCTGTTAAAAGTGCTTTCACATTTTTGTTTGCAGGCACTGCGTTTGGTTTCACACAGCCCAAGACAAACAGAGGTATTGCTGCTGTCTGTCAGTTGGGGTGGATGGTACTCTTTGACGATTTTATATTTTGGTGAACAGGCAGAAAAAAACAATAAACTTAATACCAATAAAAGATATTTCATTATGACTCCTTTAATCATGTTATCATGATAAGAGTGTAACATATTTTTATGGATTAAAGTAAATACTATTTTTGACGATATTGAATATAGTAATACATATATAGGAAAATATCATGAAAAATAGCATTGTACTGGGTTTAACTGCAGCACTTCTATGGATGAGCGGGTGTAACAGCAGCGCAACTTCAGGTTCAGACTCCAACACTACTGGGCCAAATACTGTAGGCAGTGGAAAGACTTTTGGCTCATTAAGTGGCAGTGAAGATGTAGGTGCGATCCTCAAAGAGAAAACATGGACTTCTCTTAAAATGGATCTTGACAAGTATCTTTATGATACAACAGGCAGTGTAAGAACCTATAAAATGCAGATGGATTTTACCGATACAAAAGTCAATATTTTAGCAGATTGTTATATACTCAGTGCCACCTATAAAATAAAAGACAATGCGCTCTATTTTTCAAGAGTTTCTTCGCCAAAGCCAGATCTTGACAATGCAAGTTGTAATGAATTTGAAAATGCAGAAAATGCAGCAGCTGCTTTTTTGACATCAGATTATGATATTACGACTACGGCATCTGATGAATTGGTTTTGCAAGCAACTGATGTGGAAACATCTGCTACCCTAAAACGTTAATCATAAAGTATTTTGTCTTAAAATATATGCTATAATTTGAAAATCATTATGAAAATAATTTTTATGAAGAGGAAAGCCTATGTTAGAGACAAAAAATTTAAGTTTTAAAAAGCTTTTATTGGAATTTAAACAGCTTCTTAAAAATAATGGGCTAAAGTTCACAGCCCAAAGAGAAGCAATACTGCAAACACTCTATAACCATCCCAAACATTTTACACCTGAAGAACTTTATGACTTGGTGAAGAAGAAACATCCACAGTTAAATACCGGCATAACGACAGTGTATAGAACATTGAATCTTTTAGAAGAGAATGGATTTGCCACCTCGATTTCATTGGGTATACAGGGTAAAAAATTTGAACTTGCCAACAAAGAACATCATGATCATATCATCTGTGAAAAGTGTGGGAAAATTGTGGAGTTTGAAGATGAAGAAATTGAGCATTTGCAGCATAAAATTGCCCAGGAAAACGGTTTTGTTTTGACAAATCATTTGATGCAGCTATATGGTATCTGCAAAGAGTGCCAGGAAAATTAAAAGCATAAATTGGGCAAAGCCCAACTTATACCAGGCAGTTTATTTTGCAGCGCCTTCAAAATCTGGTGCACAAAATATACCACAGTGGCACACACCTTTGTTTGGTATCTCATCTTCAATAGCTGGTTTGCATGGGCATATTCTGTCATCTGCGCTTTTGTATTTTCCCTCTTTGTTCTCATCTGGTACTACCATAAAACAAGGGCAAAATCTTTTCCCATAGAGTAGTTTATGTCTGGCAAGTCCCAGTGTGACTCCTTCATTGACATCTTCATTGGCATTATAGACCCAGTCAAAGTTTTTACATACTTTATCTGTAAATTTTTTTGTTTTTTCTAATTCATCTAAAAACTCTTGTGAGTTCATATCGATTTGTGGCATCATTGCTTTTTCCTCTGTTAAAATAACCTTTATTATATCATAACTCTTTGACAAACCATTTTAATCCATCCTGATTGAGTGCTTCCATGAAAGGATCTGGGTCAAATTGTTCCATATTGAATACTCCTTTATCCATCCATATGCCCTGCATCATCATTTTGGCACCTATCATGGCTGGTACGCCTGTTGTATAACTTACGGCCTGTGAAAGTGTCTCTTTGTATGTTGCTTCATGATCGCAGACATTATAGATATATATTGTTCTTTCTTTACCCTCTTTTTTGCCTTTTGCAAGGATTCCGATATTGGTCTTTCCTTTGGTGCGGGAACCTAGTGATGCTGGATCAGGAAGCAGGGTTTTGAGAAATTGTATCGGGATGATTTTGCATCCTTGGTGTTCGACCTCTTCGATACCCAGCATACCAACATTTTCCAGGCATTTCATATGTGTGAGATAGGATTGTGAAAAGGTCATAAAGAAGCGGATACGTTTGAGCCCTTTGATATGTTTTACAAGGCTTTCCATCTCTTCATGATAGAGTAAATAACTATCCTTTTTACCAATTTGAGGATAATCCCAAACCATTTTGATTTCCATAGGATCCGTTTCGATCCAAGTGCCATTTTCCCAGTATCGCCCATTGGCACTGACCTCACGAAGATTGATCTCCGGATTGAAATTGGTAGCAAAAGGATAGCCGTGATCACCTGCGTTGCAGTCTAAAATATCGATTGTTTCTATCTCATCAAAGTAGTGTTTTTGCGCATAGGCACAAAAGACATTGGTCACACCCGGATCAAAACCGCTTCCAAGCAATGCCATAATACCGGCTTCTTTATATCTATCATGATAAGCCCATTGCTCTTTATACTCAAATTTTGCAGTCTCAGGGTGTTCATAGTTTGCAGTATCCAGATAGTGTATACCCGTTTGTAAACAGGCTTCCATGATTGTCAGATCCTGATAGGGAAGAGCGATATTGAGTACGATATCCGGTTTGACCTGGCGAAAGAGGGTGATAAGATCAGCAACACTATCAGCATTGACTTCTGCTATGTTGATGTCTTTGTTGTAGCGTTCTTTGACCTCTTTTTGATAAGCCTGGCAGGAGCTAAGCCGCCTGCTGGCCAAAGTGATTTTATCAAAAGTTTTTTCTTGTGCACATTTGTGTACGACTACGCGGCCAACGCCTCCTGCCCCGATGATCAATATTTCTGCCATGGTATTTCCTTGTAAACTTTAATTTTTTTTATGATTATACACTATTTATTTAAAAAAATGTTTCTTTTAGGAACAAAAAAACTTTTTTATATTAAAAAGGTAAATAAATATTGCATAAAATAAAAAAAATTACTATTCTGAATAGAACAATATATATGCATGCAAGGAGATGATGATGAAAATAAATATACTCTTACTGGTGTTAGGAACTCTCTTTATCGGTTGTAGTGGCAGTGGTACACCAGATGGTTCAATTGGCCCATCAAGTACAAGTCGTATCAGTTCAAACTCTGTGCAGACAGCCTATCATGATAACAATGATATACAGATAGAAGCTCTCAAGCGTTTCAATACGGAAGGTATCGCTGTGGATATCGTACTCTCCAATGATGGAAATATCGCTTATATCGCCAGTGGTGACGGTGGTCTTGAAGTAGTAGATGTGACGAATCCAGCCTCACCGTATCTGATCTACAGCTATGACCTGCCGGAGTATGTCAACTATGTAGAAGTGGTGGATGATGTGGTGTATGTCGCTTATATACCAGAGGGGCTGCAGAGTTACAGCCGTGTCAGTGCTTTTGATGTGCAAAATCCTTTGAGACCTATCTATCTGGGAAGTGCCGAAGGAAAGAGCGGTGTCGGTCATAGCACGATTACAGCAGGGGAGTATCTCTATGAAGTGGACAATGAAGGTTTAAAAATCTACCAGGCCAGAACAGGTGCCGTAGCAAGCTATTATCTGCATGACAGTGCTTATGCCCTGGCTCTAAGAAACAATTATATTTTTATCGCCAATGGCAGAGAGGGGCTGACGATATTAAAAACCAATACCAATGCTGTGGTTGGACATGTTCACTAAACACTAAACAAGGGTACGTAAAATCGTTTTGGTCAAAACAAGTGCTTTGCTGCGATGTGAAAGTGCTTTTTTGACTTCGGCATCTAACTCTCCCAGTGTTTTATCGAATCCTTCAGGAATAAACATCGGATCATAGCCAAATCCTTTATCACCTCTAGCCTGTGCTATGGCATCACCATACATCCAGCCATGCACGGTAAATTCTTCACCTTTATCTGTGATCATCGCCATGGCAGCTGTATAAAAGGCAGGTGTTCTCTCTATCCCATTTTTTTTGAGTTCATCAATCAGTTTGTACAGATTGTCCTTTTCGCTTGCATCTTCACCAGCATATCTTGCACTGTAGATACCTGGTGCATTGTTTAGCGCCGGCACTGAGATACCACTGTCATCAGCCAGTACGATAAAATCTTTTTCTTTGCCTTTTAACTTTTCATAAATGGCTCTTGCTTTTATGAGAGCATTGGCTTTAAATGTGTCTCCGTCTTCTATGATATCAAAAGGCGCCATAACATCCGAATAAGGAAGGACATCAATATCGCAGTATGTCTGGATTTCACGAATTTTACCTTTATTTGCACTGGCTAATATGATTTTCATTGGATACCTTAATGTGATTAGGAATATAATTGTCTCATTAGGTATGTTGTGTATATATCCTGCAAAGATATTTGCACAACATACCTAATATACTTTTAAATTATAACATAGAGGGGTTTTTATCATGATGAAATCGGTTATGCCTTTGAGTCTTATCATTGCGCTGAGATTTTTGGGGCTTTTTATTGTACTTCCTGTACTGTCGGCTTATGCACTTTCACTGGAAGGCTCAAATGCCATATTGGTTGGTATCGTTGTGGGTGGTTATGCACTGACGCAAACAGTTTTCCAGATTCCGTTTGGATTGATGAGTGATAAACTGGGTCGAAAAAAGACACTGCTTATCGGTTTATTGATTTTTATACTTGGTTCTATTGTAGCAGCTGAGAGTACCAATATCTATATGTTGATGCTGGGGCGGTTTTTGCAAGGTGCAGGCGCTATCGGCTCTGTTGTCACTGCCATGATATCTGATCTTGTCAAAGAAGAGACCAGAGCCCATGCGATGGCTATCATGGGTGGAACGATCGCGATGAGTTTTGCTGTGGCGATGATCGTTGGACCAGTTGTCGGGGGATATTATGGTGTCGATAAACTGTTTTGGATTACTGCTGTTTTGGCAACATTGGCTATCTTGATTCTCTTTACCAAAGTGCCAAATCCTCCAAAAATCATTCATAATTACTCCGAAGAAGAGTCAAAAATGAAAGAAGTGTTTAAAGATAAAAGTTTGGTGATTATGTATGTTACTTTCCTCTTTCATACTTCTATCATGACAATGGCATTTTTTATTATTCCGATTGTGATGACACATAGTATAGATGACGGTGGTTTTGGATGGGACAAGGTGGATCTTTGGAAAGTTTATCTGCCAGCCATGGTGTTTGGTCTGATTGCAATGGGACCTGCAGCCGTATTTGGTGAAAAAAAAGATAAAGGTAAAGAGATCTTTTTGCTCTCTATTGTCTTAATCGCTTTGGGGTTCATTCTGATGGGATTTGCAAGCAATGCGATACTGTTTATCGTGGGGGTAGTGTTGTTTTTTATCGGGTTTAATATGTTTGAACCGCTCTTGCAGTCTTTTGTCTCAAAATTTGCCAAAGTACACCAAAAAGGTGCAGCTTTGGGTGTCGCGAACTCTTTTGCCTATTTTGGTGCTTTTTTGGGTGGTTTGCTCGGCGGATGGTTGATGCACAGTTTCTCACGTTCCACTTTGGCGCTAGTAGTTGTAGTACTTTGTGTGGGATGGTTTTTATGGGTGATGAAGCTGAGAAATCCAGGACATAGAGGTAATGTTTATATGGATTATGACAGATATGATAAAGAGAGACTTGACTCTTTGAAGATGGTGAAAGGTGTAGTAGAATACTATACCAACGAAACAGAAGGTACCATCGTTGTCAAATATGACAAAGATATTACAGATGAAGATAGTATCAGGGAGCTGCTGGTTAAGTAGGCAGTGCTCGTATATCTCTCACTTTTTGCACTCTCACTACTCTCGGCGACACTGCTGCCGGGAGGCAGTGAGGCAGTGCTCCTTTATGATTTATCCTTAGGATATTCTCCTTTTTACCTACTCTTTTTTGCAACAACAGGCAACACTTTAGGCGCGTTGATTAACTACTTTTTAGGGGCAAAAGGGACTGACTATCTTCTTTCTAAAAATATTGCCAAAGAGCGTCAAATCGCAAAGGCGCATGATTACTTTGAAAAGTATGGAGGATGGGCGCTGCTTTTGTCATGGGTGCCTGTGATAGGAGATCCGATCACGCTAATCGCAGGTGTTTTAAAGTATGAGTTGAAATGGTTTATCATGATAGTCATGTTTGCAAAGGGCGCACGTTATCTCTTTGCAATCTGGCTGCTATCATGATAGACAGGATGTCATTGAAAAGTGTTGCAGCTTCTTAAATCTCCACTTTTTAGACCTCTTAGAAACCAGCTCATACGCTGTTTGGAAGTACCATGTGTGAAGCTGTCAGGCATGACATAGCCCTGTGCTTTTTTTTGCAGGGTATCATCTCCGATGACATTGGCGGCATTGAGCGCTTCATCGATATCCCCTTCTTCCAAAATCTGTTTGGTTTTTTGCGCATGGTTCGCCCAGATCCCTGCATAGCAGTCTGCCTGTAATTCGACTTTGACTTGCAGGGCATTTTCAGCACCTTTTCCATAAGAGCGCTGTTTCGCTTCCTGTACCTTTTGCAGTGTGCCTTGCATATTTTGGATATGGTGTCCTACTTCATGTGCCAAAATATAGGCCTCTGCAAAATCCCCGGAAGCTTTATATTTGTGTTTTAATTCATCATAAAACCCTAAATCTACATAGATTGTCTGATCATTCGGACAATAAAAAGGTCCCATTTCAGCATCAGCACCACCACATCCGCTGCGGGTATGCCCACGATAGAGTACTAGTTTTGGTTCTTGATAACGATAACCTGCCTTGGCAAAGATATCTTTCCAGGTATCTTCCGTATCTGCTAAAACAGTCGAGATAAAAGCAGCCTTTTCATCATCTGCTTTTTGATCTTTGGGTTGTGCTGTTGCGCCACCATCCAGCATGCCTAGAGGATTAAATCCGCTAAAATAAGCAACTGCACCAATACCGATAACGATCAGACCCAGCTTGCTTTTTAAAAGTGGTTTGATAAGCGGAAATATAAAAAACATGGTTTGAAGAGAAGGCATCCTAAAACCCCGTCCACCACGGCTTCCGCTACTTGTTCTTCTATCATCTACATTATTACTTTTTCGACCACCACGCCATTTCATTGTCTTGATTCCTTTAAATTATATTGAGTGTTCCGAAGAAACACACTATTAGAATTACTTTATCCAATAAGGCTTAAATTTTGTTGAGAATATTATAAGTCTGTATGCGGTGATTGAGCATACAGACTTAAAAAGAGTGAGAATTGAAGAATTGACATACTCTAGAAGGCTATGTCATTAAAATTTTATCGTACCTTGTAAGGAGAAAAGATTGCCTATATTGTCCAGTACTTTTTGCGCCTTGGCATTGCCAGGTGCTTTAGCATCTCTTAGTGCATAATTCAAATCGATTCTGGTAGGACCTTTAAAATGATAAGAGAGCCCAAGTGTTGTCGTTTTAAATTCTCTTTTGCCCGCTGTAGAATTGGTCAGACGGTTCAGATAGTCGTATCTGGCCATTGCTTCCCATTTTTTGGGAATGAAAAAATACGCTACATTAAAGTACCCGCCATCTGCTTCATTGCTGTCATCAGCTGCGATTTGATACTGCCAGTTAACACCGAAGGGATCCGAATCCACATCTTTGGCACCATTGTAGATCATACCCTCAGCTTTCATATATTCAGCCCCGATCCTCAGACCATCTTTAAAATAGTTAAATCCGGCACCATAACGTGTTCTTTTATAGTCTGTATCATTTAGTTGTCTCTTTCCGCTTTGATACCATGCAAAGCCTTTTAGGGACTGTGTATAGTACCCTTTTCCTTTACCAAAGAGATATTCACTGGCAAGATAACCATAATAGGTCAGATTTCCGGATGCATTGGTAGAACTAAGCCCTGTACCGCTACCGACCATACCGGCAAGCGTCATCGTTACATTGGGCTGAATTTTTTCAGTGTGAAAAAGTTCTACACCGCGGTCACGATAGGCTGCTACAGATTGCTCAGGTGCTGCCTGAAAAATACCGGGACTGACCTCTTTTGCATTGTTAGGTAAAAACCTCTCCAGCAAAAGCTGTGAACCTGCAGTTGAAAAGTTTCTATAAGTAGAAGTAAACACGGCACGAAGCCCCTCTTCACTTCCAGGATATTTAAATTGTCCCAGACGCACATTGACATAAGGAATACCTCTGTATGTGATGGAAGCATCTGTGAGATAATTGCTTGAAGGATGTCCAGCAGGTCTGGTGATACCATCTTCCCCCAATTCTGTCATAAAGAAATAATCCAGCGTATTGTCTTTGTCAAACATACCACGCACTGCCAGTCTGGCACGATTGACTTCAAAACCGGATTGGGAATTCAGTGAAGGTGTCATCATAGCAAAAGGTGTTAAATTCAGTCCCGCTTTTGGTCCACTTCCTGGCACAAATATATCCCCGAAATCTTTTTGATAACCAACTTGTATAAATCCCCAGTAATGCGGCTTGGTATTATGATTTGCCACTTTTTGACCACCTTTTTTGACAAAAGATGGCTCTGTTCCTGCGATAGAAAGCCAGTCTGCAGCATGCAGACCAAGTGAAAGTACAGAAGCAGTAGCCAGAGATAAAATAATCTTGTTTGTTTTTCTTTGTCTCATACTATACACCCCTATTTTATTTTGTGGTCGCCACGGATGGTATCGATATCCAAACCAAATGCTTTAAAGTTACTTCTGACAGAGTGTTTTTCTTTCAAAACTTTAGAGTTATAATATCCCATCTCTTCTTTTGGCAATAAGCGTTTTTGCAAGTCAAAATTAGCATGAGGCTGTGCATTGACATAGAGCATAATGTCTGCAGCTTCCTGATCTTTGAGCGTACCACCCTGACCAAGCGGCATGTTAGATTGTACCCATGCAGCGCCTTTGTTGAGTTTACTCATACCAGCACCTGTGTTATAAGAGAGCCATTTGCCTGCTTTGTCTTTTCCCCAAAGTGGTGGGAAAGTCCCTATACCTGCACCATCCTGACCGTGACATGACGCACATTTGGCGTCATAAAGTTTTTGACCGTTTAGATAATTGGCATGTGTTGCTTTTTTCTGCATTTTTCCAAAATGTTTGGCACCACCCATCCATCTGTCTGAGTTCATAGGACTACAAGGCATTTTGGTGTTTTGTTTGATCGGCATACTTGTAGAAAGCCAAGTGATATAAGTTGCCATCGCAACAGAAGCCTCGGAATCGATAATCGGACGTTTACCATTCATACTTCGCATAAAACAGTTATTGGAACGGTCTTGCAGTGTCTGAACAGATTTTTCTCTTTTGGAATACGCTGGAAAAGAAGTCGCAGTCCCAATCCATGTGGCGATACCAGGTGCTGTTCCCGGTTTGCCGTCGCTTCCCTGCAAGTGGCAACTTTTACATTTGAGTTTGTTTCCCACAAAATCTTTGGTCAGGGGATGGGTATCGGTTTCATTCATGATCGCTTCGCCCAGTTTGACCATACGACCGACTTCACCATCGGGATAAGCTTTTGGTGCAGCCGTTGGAATATCTGCCGCAAATAGATTTGCTCCGGCAAGAGACACTAGTGCCAATGCTGCCATTGAATATCTTAATGTGTTAACTTTCATCATTACTCCTTTTTTTGTAATATGAAATGCTAACAAGTGTTGCGTAACTTTTTCGTAATTAATAATTGAGTGTTTTGAGCAAACACACTTGTGAACGACTCTACAGCCGTTTTACGGCGCAGCCTTAGTGAATAAGTGTGTTTGTTCAAAACACTCAATTACTTATAAATATGATAAGTAAAAGTACTACCTTTCTGTTCAGACGTCGTGACATTGATGTCAATATGATTTTTGTCACAGATATGCTTCACGATACTGAGCCCGATCCCAAAACCACCCTGGATAGTATCTTCGCGTTTATAGCGCTGAAATATCTTTTTTGTATCTTTGATACCTACACCCTGATCCTTGATTGTCAGTGTGATTTTTTTCTCCTCTTGTTTTAAACAGACGCTGACTTTTGTATTTTTTGGGGAATATTTAATCGCATTGGAAAGTGTATTGTCAATGATACGCTGCAATTCGATACGATTGATCATATAGGAAATATCCGGAAAAATATCTTCCTCGATAGTGATATCTTTGACCTGCGCCAAATCACGAAAAACTGCAACCCGTTCAAAAAGAAAATGTGAAAAATCTATCTTTTCTAGGCGGTACTGGACATGTGTATGTTTGATATGGTACTCTATATCTTCATAAATCAAAATCATACTTTGCATACTGTTAAAAAGTCGCCGCAGTACTTTGCTTTCTTCTTTGGAACGGAGTATTTCGAGATTGAGCTGCATCACTCCCAGCGGGGTTTTAAGTTCATGCATCGCATCATTGAAAAAAGTATTTAGATAACGATTGACCCGTTCCAGCGGACGCAGACTGATTTTGATAAAAAAAAGTGTCATAAAAAAGACCACCGCACCCAAAAAAAGTGCTGCGATAAATGCTTTTGTATAAATCACACGATAAGAAAATGTTTGGGAAATAATAATATATCCGGCTTGTAACCTATTTGCACTGAGCGTGATTTTTTTACTGATTTGTTGTTTGTTAGCGTCAAAGGGTTCAACTTTAGTGGTAAAAATTCTTTTTCCTGTTGTGTCATATAGAGAAGCATCGTAAAATAAAGACCTTGGAAAGTGAAATATATGCCCTTTTGTATGTGAAAAATCATAAATACTCTTTTCAATGCCATAAGCATAATGATCCAAATTCTGCATCTTGCTCTGTTTATAGCTGTTCATCTCTACTTTTATATAAAAAAAGGCAGGAATACTTACTACAAAGATAATCATCATGGAATAAAAGAATGCCAATGTATAGATATAGCGTTTATCTTTTTCGATCAATCTTATATCCTTTTCCTTTTTGACTGACAATTAATTCTCTGCTGGTTTTATCCCGAATTTTTTTAATACACATACGTATATCCGCTTCTGTGACCATTTTACATTCCCAGACATCTTCCCACAACTGTTTTGTCGGTACATACTGGTCTATTCTGGCGATGAGATAATCCCAGACTTTTTGTTCTTTGGGCGTGAGTATCACAGGATTTTGCTCATATAAAAGTGCACCGGTTTTGAGGTCATACGTATATCCGCTGCCTACATCCACTTTATCTTTATTGGAATGAAAATAATAAAGTTTCAAGACTTGTTCTATACGATACTTCAACTCTTGGGAGGCAAATGGCTTGCGGATATAATCATTACAGCCAAGCTCGTAGCCGATGCTTAGATTATCGATATCTGTCAGTGATGTGATGAAGATAACAGGCGTTTCGTCCCCCGCTGCTTTGATCGTTTTGACGATATCATACCCATTGGTACCCGGTACCCGGATATCCAGAAGCAGCAGCTGGTAACTTTTAAAATGGATTGCACTCAGCGCCTCATCACCGTTTTCAAAACTATCGACTTTATATCCCAGTGATTCCAGATACTCATGAACTGTCTCTTTATAATCAATGTCATCTTCTAGTAAAAGTATTCTCATTGTATGATAATTCCCGAACTATTTTTTTCTAGACTGACACTTCTGTGGTATTCTTCTGCCAAAAGAGGAGCTTTCGTTTCTGCTGCAATAATACAATATCCCAAACTTTGATTGTGAAAGTTTTTAAGCTCAAAATAACCAAATAGATATTGACCATGTGTAAAATAACCATAATTTCCCAAGGTTGTAACATGTGCATTTTTTAAATCCCAAAAAGCATTTTTATCATAAATCTTATTTGCCAATATAAAATGCTCTGCAATTTTTGGCTGATGAATAAGTGTTGTAGCAATGGAAAGATAGCGTTTATCAAGCAGCATAAATAGTGTATAGCCGTGTTCGGACAATTTTTCTCTTAGGTGTTCAAAGTTCTCAATAACTTCAATAGAACCTTGAAATTTTTCTTCTTTCATAATAGGTGAAATTGCTTTGATGTTTAAGCGTTTTCCCACTTCGATTGAAACCAGCGGTTTTTTATATTTTTTTACCAATACTAATCCCTCCCTGAAAGAAGCCAGTGGTATTCCAGTGATTGAAAAATCCCAGCTTCTTAAATAAGTATGCAAATTTTTATCATGTACTTGCACGTCAAAGCTGTATCCTTGAAGTTTTTTGAGGCTTTTGATTTTATGATTGATGATTGAATAAGCTGCTTTTCTATTATCATGATAATATGCTTTTAAAAAAGATTTATCCTGCGCAAGTAGTAATGAAAGGGAGAGTGCATGCTGCTGCTGTTCTTCAAGCAGGTTTCTGGTCAATAATAATGCATTGTCTATGGATTGGACAGCTTCTTTTTTAGTATAAGATTGATTTAAAGTATAGACAAAATAGAAGGAGAGTGCTAGCACAATAAAAGCAAAGACAAGCACTATTTTATCGATCTTTTTGCTAATGTTATCAAAAATCTGCATCTTTAAAAAACCTGGTTATTTATCATAATACGCATTATATCAAAATTTAAAGATAATGTTTATAGACCCAGGTCTATTAGATAGTGCTACTGCAAAAGTTTAAAATATACCTAAGTTCCACAATTATCCATGGTGGTATGTGCAAAGAATTTTCAAGTATCTACTCATTGATATTATCCATCAAGACGTTGATAATATCAGACATTGTGATGATCCCGTATAGTTCATTGTTGTCGATAACCAGCAATCTTTTGATGCTGCTTTTTACCATCAGCCTTGCTGCATATTTGACATCCAGTTTTTTTGAAACGGATATAGCGGGAGCATTGGCGATATCATAGACATTGAGCAGATCGATATCCCCGTCTTCAGCTACGATAGACTGGAGGATGTTTTTAAATGTTACCAATCCATAGGCTCCATGTATATTGCTTTTATCCATAATAACAGATTTGATTTTGTATTTGCGCATCAGTTTTAGGGCATCTCGCACTGTCGATATCTGTGGTACGATAACCAGATTTTCTTTCTTTGTCATGATCTCTTCTACTAACATTTTTATCTCCTATAGTATATTTTTGATATCTTGTTCAAACTGGTACAGTTCATCATTGTCAAGTCCCGCCACATGGCTTAGCGGTATGGTAAAAGCCATTGATCGGTTATCGTGACTATCCAGATCAAATACCTTTCTCAACGCTTTCATGACTTTCATAGAGAGTTTTCTGGGCAGTACAAAAATGAGTAGAGATACATTCTCTTCCAAGGTGAGTCCGAAAAAAACTTTACGTTCTTTTAGCCCGATATCCGTACCATGAAGAATAGTCACCCCGCCGGCACCGGCTTCTTTGGCAATCTCTATTGCCCTCTCTTCATCCTGATCGGGTATAATGGTCACAAGTGCAACAAATTTCATAAATGCTCCTTAGATTTTTTAAGTTTATAATTGACATAGATACCATAGCCCATCACAGTAATCATCGGAAAAAGTGAAGCAAAGGCGATTAAACCAAAACCATCGATGAGGGGATTTCTGCCTTCGATATTTTCTGCCAGTCCCAGTCCCAAAGCAGCTACTAACGGTACGGTAACAGTAGAAGTGGTGACACCACCGCTGTCATAGGCGATAGGGATGATATAAGCCGGTGCAAAATAGGTCATCATGATAACCAGGCTATATCCCACGATAATGTAATAGTGGATGGGATCACCGGCGATGATACGGTAGGCACCAAGTGCGATCCCGAAAGCTACACCGATTGCCACGGCAATACGCAGAATATTTTGTTTGATACTGCCTGCACTTACTTCCTGGGCTTTGATAGCGATAGCCAAGAGTGAGGGTTCTGCCATCGTTGTTGAAAAACCAATCAAAAAGGCAAAGAGATATACCAGGAGGTTGTTATGCATGGCAGTCAGTTGAAAGGCAATGCTCTCACCGATAGGAAAAAGTCCCATCTCCAACCCTAAGATAAAGGCATACAGTCCCAGAATCACCAGGATGATTCCCACGATGATTTTATGCAGATGTGCGACTGGTTTTTTGATGATAAGATATTGGAAAAAAAATATCACTGCCAATATAGGGGCAACATCTTTGACTACAGCCAATATATCCCAAAGTATATCCCATGGATCAAAATGCTGGTGTGCTATGACTGTTTCATTTATCGCAGTGGAAAGTATCTGGGTATGGGCTGAAGCATCAGGGACAAAGGCATAGACAAAGATACCGTAAAGCTGTACAAAAATCATCGGTGTGAGTGAAGCAAAAGCGATCAACCCAAAACCATCGATGACAGGATTGCGCCCTTTGATACTGGAGGCCAGCCCGATTCCCAGTGCTGCCACCAGAGGAACGGTAACAGTAGAAGTGGTGACGCCGCCACTGTCATAAGCCAGCCCGATAATCTCTTTGGGTGCAAAAAAAGTGACAACTACGACCAAAATATAACCGGATACGATATAGTACTGTATAGGATGCCCGAGCAGAATACGCAGTGTACCCAGCGTGATAGCAAAACCAACAGAAAAAGCAACCGTCATACGTAGAAAAAAAGCATCCACTTTTCCGGCACTGATCGAAGCGGCTTTCTCTGCAATAGCAATGAGTGCCGGTTCTGCCACAGTCGTAGAAAAACCGATGGTAAAAGCAAATAAAAGCAGCCAAAACAGTGAACCTTTTTTGGCAAAATCAGTTGCAAGATTTTCACCGATTGGAAAGATACCCAGTTCAAGCCCTCTGATAAAGAGTGCCAGCCCAATGGCTACGATGGTGAGTCCGATGATGATAGATAGGAGATTTTCAGGCATCGCCTGCACAATGGCAATCTGAAAAAATGCTACCACAAGGATAATCGGCAGTAAATCTTTGAAAGAGTTTTTAAGATCATCATAAAATATATGGATACTCTGTTTCATAGTCATATTGTATCATAATTTATGTTATAATATGGCATGTAATTGAATGTTCTGAACAAACACACTTATTCACTAAGGCTGCGCCATAAAACAGCTGTAGAGTCGTTCACAAGTATGCTTGTTCAAAACACGTAATTAATCTATACCTATCTAGTCTTAAAAGGAGTTATCATGATAGAGACAGAAAACCTGGATCTTTATGCCAAAATAGAGCCGTTGATTGGTTTTGAAGCAGCATATGAAGGTTTGTACCAGATCTATTTAAGTCTGCTTGAACCGTATGACATCAAGACCATTTTGGATGTGGGTTGCGGTAATGGCAACTTTTTGCTGCATTTGCAAAAGCGCTATAAGGCGATGGGCATCGATCTGAGCCCCAGGATGGTCGAGATAGCCAGGCAAAAAGGTGTTGATGCTTATAATAGACAGCTGAGTAAAGTCACAGAGCATTTTGACGGGGTTGTAGCAGTAGGTGATGTGTTAAACTATATGCGTCAAGATGAATTGAAGGCATTTTTGACTGAGGTAGAAAGGGTGCTCAATAAAGGAGGTGTTTTTATCTGCGATGTCAATACACTGCATGGATTTGAAGAGGTAACAGCCGGGAGTATGTCAGCCGATTTTGGCAAACAGTTTCTCTCTCTTGATGCCGAGTTTTTAGATGGAATTTTGACAACTGAGATGACGCTTTTTGAAGAGCAGGGCAATTGTTATCAAAAAGAGCAGGATACCATTTTTCAATTCTATCATGATAAGCAGCTTATTGAAAAACTGACACCATTAAAACTTGTGAAAGTGCAGGATATGGGGATGTTTTCTGATGAGGATGATAAAACTATTTTCATTTTTCAAAAGGTGTGAGCTTTAACGCTTTTTTTAGTGATATTACACTATAATCCAAATTAAAATTGTGTGTTCTGAACAAACCCACTTATTCACTAAGGCTGCGCCGTAAAACGGCTGTAGAGTCGTTCACAAGTGGGTTTGTTCAGAACACGTAATTAATCAGACAAATGGATATGTATGGCAAATTCTAAAACAAAGTATATTTTTGTAACAGGCGGCGTGCTTAGTTCTCTTGGTAAGGGTATCGCATCTGCCAGTATCGCTACACTTTTAAAAAACTCCGGTCTTAAAGTCTCTATGCTTAAAATTGATCCCTATATCAATGTGGATCCGGGTACGATGAGTCCACTTGAACACGGAGAAGTTTTTGTCACGGCTGATGGTGCGGAAACGGATCTTGATATCGGGCATTATGAGAGATTTTTAGATACCTCTTTGGGTAAAGGAAACAACTTTACAACAGGACAGGTTTATTCTTCAGTGATTGAGCGGGAACGCCGTGGAGATTATCTGGGTAAAACGATTCAGGTTATTCCGCATATCACGGATGAGATCAAACGACGCATCAAGGTAGCAGGCAAAGGACAGGATATACTGGTTGTTGAAGTCGGTGGAACAGTCGGCGATATAGAATCTCTACCATTTTTAGAAGCAGTCAGAGGCTTGAGAAGTGATGTAGGCAAGAAAAAAGCGATGTTTATCCATCTGACACTGGTTCCTTATCTCAAAGCAGCAGGTGAACTGAAGACGAAGCCTACACAACACTCAGTGCAGGAGCTGCGGCGTATCGGTATCTCTCCATCGATTATTATCTGTCGATCTGAGATGAAAATCCCTAAAGAGATGAAAAACAAACTGGCTTCTTCATGTGGTGTGGAACGTGATTGTGTGATCGAAGCAGTAGATTCAAAGTCGATTTACAAAGTGCCGCTTAATTTTATGGAACAAAATATCCTCAAACCAATAGCAGAAACATTTGATATGCCGCATTTACATCCAGATATGGAAAACTGGAGTGCATTGGTTAAAAATGTAATCGCTCCCAAAAAAGAAGTGACGATTGGTTTTGTAGGGAAATACCTTGAACTCAAAGAGTCTTACAAGTCTCTCACTGAATCTTTTATTCATGCGGGTGCACATTTGGATACCAAAGTGAATCTTAAGTGGATTGACAGTGAAAAAGTGACTCCTGACGAGTGTAGTACGCTCTTTTCGGATGTAGATGGTATATTGGTTGCCGGTGGTTTTGGAGAGCGGGGAGTAGAAGGGAAAATCGAAGCGATCCGCTGTGCCAGAGAAGGACAGGTACCCTTTCTTGGAATCTGTCTGGGAATGCAGCTTTCGTTGATCGAATATGCACGTAATGTGCTGGGTATAAAAGATGCCAACTCGGTTGAATTTGATCCAGATACAAAAAATCCTTTGATTTATCTGATTGACTCTTTTATTGATGCCAGCGGCAGTCAGCAGCTTCGCACGCATAAAAGTCCACTTGGAGGGACCTTGAGACTGGGTGCGTATGAATGTGAAACAAAAGAAGATTCATTGCTGAGAAAGATTTATCACGGGAGTGATAAAATCACTGAGCGCCATCGCCATCGCTATGAAGCCAACCCTGCCTATAGAGAACAGCTGGAAGCAGCAGGTATGGTAGTATCGGGTGAGTCAAATGGTTTGATTGAAGTGGTTGAGATTCCTGAACATCCCTGGTTTTTGGGTGTACAGTTTCATCCTGAGTTTACCTCTAAACTCCAACATCCAAATGCTGCGTTGCTGGGCTTTGTCAAGGCTGCGCTCTGGAGTGGAAAATAGCAAAGCTCGACGGTACCAAAATCGAGAAGATTTTGGCAGCAAGATTTGCTGATGATACGTGTTCATCACTCTCTGAAATACCAGCGCCTTTTTTACTCAAAGACAATGAGAAAGCAGCAAAACGCATCAAGCAGGCAATAGAAAATAATGAAAAAATTACTGTTGTGGGTGATTATGATGTAGACGGTGTTGTCTCATCTACGATCATGCATGCGTTTTTCACAGATATCGGTATCGACATTACACTGATCATTCCTAACCGTTTTCGTGACGGCTATGGTATCAATGAAAAGTTGCTTGAGCGTATCGACGCAGACTTGATTATCACGGTGGATAACGGTATTTCAGCAGTTGGTGCCGCCCGTGTCTGTAAGGAACGTGGCATTGATCTCATCATCACAGACCATCATACTGTGCCAGAAACTATTCCTGATGCTTTTGCCATTGTCAATCCCAAACAAAGTGACTGTACTTTTCCACACCCAGAGATATGCGGTGCACAGGTTGCGTGGTATCTCTGTGCTGCACTGAAAGAGTATTTGCAGATCGAGTACCGGCTGGCCAAGTTTCTAGACCTTTTGGCAATCGCTATCGTGGCAGATATGATGGAGCTTAAAGGCATGAATAGAACGATGGTGCGTGCGGGATTTAAGATGATTAATCAGGAAAAACGTCTTATATTTTCAGTTATCAAGCGCTATTTTAGAAAGTCGGTTTTCAAGAGTGATGATATTGCATTTTTACTGGCACCTATTATCAATAGTGCCGGTCGTATTGAAGATGCTACATTGGCATATGAGATGTTGTCTTCCCAGAATGAAGAAGATGCTTTGATGAAACTGGAATATATCGTCGGGCTCAATAACAGGCGTAAAGAGATTGAACTGGAGATTTTCAATAAAGCCTGTGCCCTCTGTCATGATAGGGCTGACATCATAGTTGTCTGGGGTGAAGGATGGCATGAGGGTGTTATCGGTATCGTTGCAGCAAGGTTAACGCGCAGATATGGTAAACCGGCGATTGTTTTTTCTGTGGAAGAGGGCAAGGCAAAAGGAAGTGCCCGCAGCGTAGGCAGCATACATATCCTCAATCTCATCGCAGCACAAAAAGAACTTTTGATTGGTTATGGCGGACATCAGGGGGCAGCCGGCATGGCAATCGAACCTAAAAACCTTGAAATGTTTCGTAGCAATCTTGAAAAAGAGGCAGCTAAAATTCCCAAAGATGCATTTGTCGAAAAATCCGAAGTCCTGGGTGAGATAGCAGCGGATGCGATCAATTTTGAACTGCTTGATATTTTGGAGCGGTATGAACCTTATGGACAGAAAAATCCTCAACCAAAATTTTTACTCAAAAATGCCTATGTTTCGGCAAACAGACTGCTTGGTGTCAATGCCAACCACCTTAAAATGACACTGATTTCAGATAGTCAAACTTTGGAATCAATTTATTTTAATTTTGATACGCAAGTGGAACAAGGTGAGCATATCGATGTTGTGTGCAATATCTCTAAAAATGAATTTAGAGGCAATATTACGCCTCAACTGATGGTTCAGGAACTCTATAAAAATTAAATGTTTTCACGTTACTTTTGAATTCCCTCAAGGACAGGCACAAAAAGACACTGATCTAACTGTTCTTGCTGAATGTTCCCACCTTTTTTGATGAAACGTGTGATGATCTGTTTTTCTCCATGCGTGATGGGTGTGACTAAAATGCCTCCCTCTTTTAACTGATCAAACAGATGCAAAGGAGGCTTGGGTGCTGAAGCCGAAAAGAGGATACGGTCATAAGGGGCATATGCTTTCCATCCACGGTTACCATCATCAAAGCGGGTGTTTATATTGTTGAGTCCCAGTTGTGCAAATTTACCTTTGGCTTCTAAAAGTAGTTTTTCAATACGTTCTATGGTAAAGACACGACGAAAGAGCTGACTGAGAACAGCAGCTTGATAGCCACTACCACAACCCACTTCCAGGACACTGTCCGCACCTTCAACAGCAAGTGCTTCAGTCATCTTGGCAACAGTGAGGGGAGAGCTGATCCATTGGTTGGCTGAGAGCGGCAGTGCATCGAGCTTATAGGCATGGTGTTTAAACCCTATAGGTACAAAGAGTTCTCTTTCTGTTTTGCCGATGGCTTCTTTGACGATAGAACTCAGTGGAAAAACTTTGTTGATCTCTTCTGCCAGTTGCTCAGACTTGTGCAGATGTAAGCTGTTGTTTTTTAGATGTTTTCGTATCATGATAGTCCTATGTCGATATATCGTCTCATTTTTTTTATCTCTTTCAGATCGGCATCCAGGCTTAAAAAAGCTTTGGAATCATCACTGGTGCTTTCACCAAAAGGTGTGATAATGGCTGATTGGGCAGCTGAATCCTCATCTGATGCATCTGATGCGATCACAAATGCCTGATTCATGATTGCCAGGGCTTGTGTGATGGATTGAAACTGTGCCTTTCTTATTTTTCCCCAAAGGGCAGGAACAAGGATGATATCAGCACCTTTGACCTGCTCCCATAATGCGGCAAATCTTATCTCAAAACAGATTAAAATCGCAAATTTTATGTTGTCAATTGTAATTATTTTAATATTTTCTCTCTTCCCTGGTGAAAAGTGCTGCTGTTCTTCACCCAAAGGGAATAGTTTGACTTTGTCCTGAGCATAAAAGATTTTTTGATGATGCAGGATCTTGGCAGAGTTGTAAAATGTACCATCTCTTTCTTCGATCATTGTAAAAGTGATGATGCGATTTGCACTCAAGGGCAAGATCTCGGCAAGGGCTTGTTGTGAAAAGAGAGCAGCCTGGTGCATATCATGATAAGAAAAGTGGGTCAAACAGAGTTCAGGTGCAGTAACGATTGCATCTTCTTTGCTTTGGCGGATAAGGGAGAGAAGCGTAGAAAGATTATCATGATAAGCGTGATCATGATAATCAAACTGTAGAGCAACAAGTTCTCTAGAAGTCATCGAAATTGAGACTGCCTTTGGAATAGTTGGTGACGTTTCCTTCAAAAAAGTTTGTTTTTTGATCATTGAAACTGGAGAAGTTATCAACCCATTTGATAGGGTGTTCTTTATTGTAAAGTTTATTGAGACCAACTGCTGTTAATCTTTTGTCTGCAAGGTACTGGATATAATCTTCGATGATATCATTGGTCAGACCCAGAATCTGCCCCTCTGTGATGTATTTTCCCCATGAGATTTCCAATTCAACTGCTTTTCTAAACATCTCATAGACTTCTTCGATGAGTTCTGGTGTAAAAAGTTCCGGTCTTTCTTTACGCGTGACATTGATCATGTTTTGAAAGATCAAAAGGTGGGTGACTTCGTCTCTTTGGATAAATCGAATCATTTGTGCTGAGCCCAGCATCTTACCGCTTCTTGCCAGTGTATAGAAGAAGGTAAAGCCACTGTAAAAATAAATACCTTCGAGAATCTGATTGGCGAACATCGCTTTGACTATTTCCTGGTCTGTTGGATTACCGCTGCCCAGCTCGTCATAGACTCTAGCAATATTGTCATTTTTGTGTTTGAGCTGTGCATCTTGACGCCACATATCATAAATTTCATCACTATTTTGGGAGATACTGTCCACCATAACAGCATAACTTTGTGAGTGCAGTGCCTCTTCAAATGCCTGTCTGACAAGAATGAGATTGACCTCGGGTGCTGTGATGTATGGATTGACATTGTCAATGAGATTGTTTGTTTGTAGTGAATCCATAAAAATAAGCTGTGAAAGTGCCTTGTCATAGGCATTTTTCTCTGAATCTGTCAGTAGTTTGTAGTCTCTGGCATCTGTTGTCATATCGACTTCTTTTGGGAACCATGTATTGTTGAGCATCATTTCCCACAGTTTGTATGCCCATTGGTATTTTATCTTGTTGAGTTCAAAGATCCCGGTAGGGTTTCCACCAAAGATTTTTCTCTCATTGACCCCTTCTTCGGAGTCTGGATTGTATATCTTTTTTCTTTGCATATTGATCCTTTTGATTGAGCTGCATTATAATATAAAACCAATAAAAGATACTTTTTTTCTCTCAAATCCCTCACTTTAGCTTAGATGCAATAAGCTCTTATTCGATAAAATTACATCAATTTACAATAAAGGGTTCAGTAGTAATGAGTGAAAGCAAAGATTTTTTACGCAGCATAGTTGAAGAGGATTTACGCTCAGCCAAGTATACAGAGATTGTTACAAGGTTTCCTCCAGAGCCAAATGGTTTCCCTCACATTGGACATGCTAAATCTATAGCTATCAATTTTGGTATTGCCCGTGATTATAGTGGGCATTGTAACCTCCGCATGGATGATACCAATCCAACCAAAGAAGACACACAGTATGTTGAAGCGCTGAAAGATGCTGTGAAGTGGCTGGGGTTTGACTGGGGTGAAAAAGTCTATTTTACTTCAGATTATTTTCCTAGGTTATATGATTATGCAGTTGAACTGATCAAAATGGGCAAGGCATATGTCGATAGCTTAAGTGAAGAGGAGATACGACAATACCGTGGCACTGTCACAGAACCTGGCCGCCGCAGTGAATATGCCAATCGCAGTGTAGAAGAAAATCTGGATCTTTTTGAAAAAATGAAAAATGGTGAGTTTCAAGATGCAGAGCATGTACTGAGAGCCAAAATCGATATGGGGGCTGCCAATATGAAGATGCGTGATCCACTCCTGTACCGTATCAGACATGTGCATCATTTTAGAGCAGGTGATAAGTGGTCTATTTATCCGATGTATGATTTTGCGCACTGTTTATCTGACTATATTGAAGGCGTGACACACTCGATTTGTACACTGGAATTTGAAAACAACAGAGATATTTATGACTGGGTGATAGAGACGCTTGGATTAAAGCCGCCTCGTCCTTACCAGCATGAGTTTGCCAGACTGGGTATCAATTATACGGTTATGAGTAAAAGAAAACTGCTGGAGCTTGTTGAAGGAGGTTATGTTAGTGGCTGGGATGATCCCCGTATGCCGACGATTGCCGGGTATAAAAGAAGAGGTTATACGCCAGAATCAATACTCAATTTCTGCGATCAAATAGGTATCGCAAAAGCAAACTCTATGGTGGATGTTTCACAGCTTGAATTTTGTATCAGAGATGATCTCAATACAAAAGTACCACGTGTGATGTGTGTCATGGATCCGCTAAAAGTTACGATTGAAAACTATAAGGGGAGTGAAGAGATCGATGCTTCTTACTATCCGCATGATGTGCCAAAAGAGGGTTCAAGAAAGCTTCCTTTTGCAAAAGAGATTTACATCGAGCGAGAAGATTTTATGGAAAATCCTCCAAAAGGCTATTATCGATTGACACCCGATCAGCCGGTGAGATTAAAGCATGCTTATATCATTACTTGCAAGGAAGTGATCAAAGATGCGGATGGTCGTATCAGTGAAATAAAAGCAGTGTATCATCCAGATTCTAAAAGCGGCTCTGACACAAGCGGCATCAAGGTTAAAAGTGCTATTCAGTGGGTGAGTGCTGCAGAGGCTAAGCGTGTAGAAGTAAGACTTTATGACAGACTCTTTTTGGCAGAGATACCTGAGGGTATAGAAGACTTAAATCCTGATTCTTTAAAAATCATCAAAAACGCACTTGTTGAACCTGCAGTAGTGAATGAAAAAGCTGATGAGAGATTTCAGTTTGAACGAGAGGGGTATTTTTATGCTGACCCTATAGACTATACAGATGAAAATCCTGTCTTTAATAAGATTGTAGCACTAAAAGACTCATGGGCTAAAAAAACAAAAGTACCTCAAAATACAGAGAAGCCGCAGGTGAAAAAAGAGTATGTAGAAGGTGAGGTAGCGCCTATGAGTGAAGATGAACAGGTACTATTTGACAGGTATACCAAGGAATTGAAACTAAACAGTGAAGTAGCCAATACACTAGCGCGTGACAAGAGACTTTCACATTTTTATGACGAGGCACTTTCTACGCTAAACAGTCCCACAAGTATCGCTAATATCGTGGCAAATGAAGTCGCCAGAGAGCTAAAAGAGAAAGAAGCTGATACGTTGAAATTTAGTCCAAAACAGATAGCTGAGCTTGTCAAGATGATAGATGAGGGGACCATTTCAAATAAAATTGCAAAACAGGTATTTGAACAGATGGCACAATCTGGTGAAAATCCGGTACAAATAGTGCAAGAGAAAGGTCTTGTGCAGATAAGTGATCCTGCTATAATTTTACCTATCATTGATGAAATCATCACTAAAAATCCAGAGAATGTTGCCAAGTTTAAAGCCGGCAATACTAAACTTTTAGGTTTTTTTGTAGGGCAGGTACTGAAAGGTACAGGAGGAAAAGCGAATCCGACAGTGGTCAATACGCTTGTAGCTGAGAAGCTAAATTAGCAGTTATATGCACTAATATCGTAGCTCTTTAATCTTGATAAGATATATCATGATAATAAGCAGGGCAAGTATTAGTGTTTATACATGCAGTCCATCGATAATTTCCCATTTTCCCTCATAAGTTTCCGCAATAGCAGTACAAGACTCTACCCAGTCTCCACAGTTTTTATACTGTATACCATTGACAGATTTGATATCTGCTTTATGTATGTGGCCGCAGATAACACCCTCATATCCTTGTTGTCGGGCGTATTGCGTTGCCATCGTTTCGTAGGTTCTTATAAAATCCAATCTTTCTCTAAAGTCATCTTTGAGATGCTTTGAGAGTGACCAGTGGCGTTTAAAGCCAAAAGAGTGGCGTATTATATTGATAAGTGGATTGAAGTGCAGCAGCACATCATAACCGACATCACCAAATATACTGAGCCAACGTTTCGTGAGTGTCAGTGAATCAAATATATCGCCATGTACAACCAAATATCGCTCTCCATTAAGGGCTTTGTATTCCATACTGTCAACGACATGTAAACTATCACCAAGCATTAGTGGTAAAAAAGAACGTAGAAACTCATCATGATTTCCCGTCAGATAGTAGATATTGGTTCCTTTTCTTGCTGCTCTGAGTATTTTTTGTATGACGTCGGAGTAAGCCTGTTTCCAGTGGAGTCTCTTTTTTATTGCCCAACCGTCGATAATATCTCCAACAAGGTAAATATTTTCCGCCTCATGATTTCTAATAAGTTCTAGAAGTTCTTCGGCTTTGGCAAATTTTGTGCCTAAATGTAAGTCTGATATAAATAATGATCTGTATTTCATACCAGGGATCGTAACATATAAGGATTACAAAAAGGTTACATTAGCTGATAGTCACTTTATGGGCGTGAATGGTACGCTTATTTTCGGGCGGAAGCTGCTTGTAATCAAATGCATAGATAGCACGGAGATAGTGGTCTGGATTTTTTGGAACATAAAACTCTATTTCCTCAAAAGAGAGTTTTGTTAACGGGAAAATCTCTTTTTTATCAAACCATGCGGCGACATCAGGCATCTCTCCACCGTAAATTACCTGTGTATGACTTGTCGCATCTTTCTTATGCATACAGCGTAATGTCCATGCCAAAAATCTTCGCATAGGACGGCTTGGGATACTGGTTTGAACATGTAGGTTTTTTTCTGAAAAAAAGCGTATAAGGGCTAAGGCACTTTGATAGTACCACTGATGAAATCTACTCTTTTTAACTTGTAACATCGGAAAAATATCTACAAAAACACCCTGATGATAGTCCACACTCTTGTTTGCTTCATGAAACTCTACGATTTTTGCTTTGTTTGAACGCAGTTTCATATAGTCAAATACAAAAGTATTATCAGTGGCTTTATTTTGAAAGAAGATATGTTCTGAGAGTTCTTCTTTTGCCAATGTGGCAAATTTTTCATAATCTTCAACCGGCATCGCGATATCGACATCGTCATCCCAGGGAATAAACCCTTTATGCCGCACAGCACCCAGTAGTGTGCCGCTGTCAAGCCAATAGGTCAAATCATGCTTTTTACAAATGGTATCAAACTCCACAAGCATCTCCAACATAATAAGCTGGGCACTGCGTAGAGTTTGTGGATCTACTGCCATCTATGCTCTTTGCATGCCATAATAGTCATATAGTGCATCGATGAGTAAATCTGTATAGGCTTTGCTCATAGCACCCATATGTGATACTCTGAAGATCATATCTCTTTGATCACCGCCGTTTGGACAGACCATCACTTTGTAGTCATTTTCAAGATCTCTAACAATATCTATCGCCGATTTTCCGTCTGTGGGAGTGAGTGTAGTCATGGCATTTGGCATATAAGCAGTATAGGGTTTTAATGGTAAAGGCGTGATATTTTCTCTAAAATAGGCTGCTATCTCTTTGGCGAGGGTGATACTCTGCTTTACTCCACCATCACGCTCTATCTGCATCAGTCTTGCTTCAAGCTGCAGCATGATGGTTACGGCAGGTGTATACGGAGTTTGTCCTCTTTCACCATTATGCAGATAATCTTTAAAATTAAAATAGAGTGAATTAATATCTTGCACTTTCTCTAAAGCACGCGGTGCCAAAACAACCATCGTCAAGCCGGGAGGCAGAGCCAGCCCTTTTTGACTACTGATGATGACAGTGTCAATGTTTTGTGCACACATATCAATAGGATCAGTAACAAACATCGAAATCGCATCAACAATGAAAAAGAGATCATTCTTTTTTGCATAACTTCCCAAAGCATTCAGATCATACAGATGTCCTACAGAAGTCTCGTGTGCATTTACAATCAAAGACGTAAAAGATTCGTTTGGAGCAAGGGTTGCAATATCACTGAGATTTGTGTGTTGTACTTTGAAGTCAGTATGAGGGATTTTATGTGTTTTGCAGATATCCACAAAGCGTCCCCCAAATCCACCACCGTTTATAACCAGTGCTTTGTCTTCATCTGTGAGCAGATTCATCACGACTGATTCCATTCCTGCTGTTCCTGAGGCTGTCAAAAAGATGACTTTTGAGCCTTTGGGAGCATTGAGCATTTTCAACAGACCTTTTTCACAGTTGAATGTCACTTCTGAAAATTTATCATTTCTAAAATAGGGTGTCTGTTTTGCACCAATGGCTAAAATCTCTTCAGACATTTTGACAGGTCCGGGAGTAAATATGGCAAAATCTTCATATATCATGTTCTAATGTTCCTTTTTATCTCTGTTTTCTTTATGGTCACGATAATCAAGCACTATTCTACTGATGGCTACAATGTCTGTAGGTCGTAATACTTCAGAAGAGCGTTTGCCTCTGTGTATCAATGAAGCAAATTCTGCGATCATATAACGAAGACCACATCCTTCAAATTCATACTTGAATTTATAGCTTTTATGTGCATCTTCAAATTTAAAATAGAACTCTTTTGTCAGCCACCACGGTGCCGGAATATAAACATATCCTTTTGTACCCGAAATTACTGCATCACCTTCTGATTTCGCTCCTGTGGCCACCCTGGCAACTCCGACAGTATTGTTTTGGTGCTGAGTGACGATGAGATTGGATATATCAAATCCATTATCATACTGATCGAAGAAAGTTGTATTTTTTCTTTTACCCAGCACTTTGTGAATAAGCAGTGTAGGGTAACCGGCTAAAATATTGGTAGCACCCTGCGCCATAAAACTTTCAGGGTAATTTTTTTCTCTATACAAAGAGGTTCGTGTCGCCCGTACTTCTTTGATCTCACCTATCTCACCTTTTTCAAGCTCTTTTAGCAGTTGCTTAAATGCAGGCAAAAAAGCGGTTTTTAGTGCCGGAAGCAGCAGTACCTTATTGTTTTTTGCCAGAGACAGCAGCTCCTTCATCTCCTTTTTTTCAAGTGCAATAGGATTTTCACACAAAACATGTTTCCCTGCTTGAAGTGCTTTTTTTATTAACATATAATGTTTTTTGAGAGCTGTATCGATATAAACAGCCTGAACATGCGTATCTAAAAAATCATCATAATTATCATGACCATATTCAATTTGCGGATTTTCTTTATTGAATTTTTTAATGGCCAAAAAATCATCAGCATAGATACGGTTAAGTTTGATGCTTGAGACAAATGCTGCTTCATCTACAAAAGACTGTGTGTCACGTCCTAGGCCGACAATACCCATCTTGATGACACCTATCTGCTCTTGGCGAAGTTGCGTACTTGAAATGCCTTCAGTGCGAGGAAGATACTCCACATGTGTATATTCATTCAGATAATCAAATGCACCGACCCAGTCATCACCGATCGCAAAAATATCCACATCATACTTTACCATGTCTGACGCTTTTTGCTTTTTGTGTTTTTCTATAATGACTTTATCAACAAAATCCAAAGCTTCCACAGCATGCACTCGCTCTTGGGTGCTTTGAGAGACATTAAGCTTCCCCCGTGAACGATCATAATTTTCATCAGTCACTCCGACAATCAGGTAATTTCCAAGAGCTTTGGCACGTTTAAGTAGATTTAGGTGTCCTTCATGCAACATATCATATGTGCCATAGGTTATAACAATTTTTTTATTTTTTAAATTCACTCTTCTCCTTAATTTTTACAGGATTATAAATGTAATTGTACGACTATAAATAATATAAACAGCTTATATGTTAGATATGAGATCTATTATAGCAGAATTTATCCAGGGCATATGAGATTAAAAGAGTGTTGGTTGTGACAGGGATTTTATTTTAAAACTTTTTCTATGCAGTGGTGAGAGACCGTGTTTGGCAATCATGGCGATATGTGCTTTTGTCCCATATCCTTTGTGTTTGGCAAATCCATACTCAGGATACTGGCTATCCTGACTGATGATAAATCGATCACGGCTTACCTTTGCCAGGATACTTGCAGCTGAGACTTCATCGATGTTCGCATCTGCTTTGATGATGGCTTCTACGCCTTCTACGCCAAAAGTCGTGTTGCCATCCATGATAGTGTGTGATGGCGATAGCTTTTTGATGATGGTTATAATAGAACGTTTGAGGGCAAGTGAAAGTCCTATATCATCGATAGTTTGATTGTCTGTAAAGATCACTTCATAGTGGCTGTTTTTGACAATCTTTTCATAGAGTGCTTCACGTTTTTTTTCACTTAGCTGCTTGGAGTCACCCAGTCCCTCCACCTCGCCTGTCAGTATCACACCTGCTACTACAAGTGGTCCTGCAAGGCATCCTCTGCCTGCTTCATCGATACCACACAACATGGCTGCTCCTAAAATAATTTTCATTTTTTCCGATTTTACAACAAAGGAGATTACAATGCACAAAAAAGCGCTTATTGCATCACTGGTGTTAGCAGCTGTCATGATAGGGTGTGGAGACAGAAGTGCCCCACCTGTTCATGAACCTGTTGTAAGTTTGAATGCATCGCAGATTGCGGCAGAACAAAGCTATATAGAAACAACAGAGGATTATGCCAATGTTACACTTTTGGGAGAATATGGTTCCAAAGTTTTTATCAATGGTGAACTTGTTGGGACAATTCCGGAGTCTGGAACGCTTGAGGTATCTTTTGAGATCAAAGATGTTGGTGATTACAGTTATGCCGTACATTCTGAGTCTCCTGATGGAGTCAGTAGTGAAAAGATCACGATTGAAATCTCCAAAAATTCAAAAAGTGCTTCGCTGGGTACAGTAGCAACTAAAGGTGATGCTGCAAATATTGAGCTCTCAAAAGATGGGATCATTTTTGTGGCAGAAAAAAATCAGGGTGTGGAAGTGATCTCGATAGGATATGATGACAAAATCAGCTCAGAAATAGTTTCTTCTGTTGAAGGTATCAATGCTGTTAATGTTGTCCTGAGTGATGATGAACAAAAACTTTATATCGAAGATGAGCGTGGCAGGTATCATATCATGGATATTTCAGATATATCGCATCCTGTGGAGACAGGGGTCGTAGAGAACATCGATAAGAAGGTTACTTCTGTGAGTGAAGATGGAGCGACACGGTTTCGTCTGAATGCCTGTGGATTGGTGAGTGAAGATATCACCAATTCTACAGATATTAAACAAAATTTTCTTTTAAAAGATCAGGGGATTTTGGATATAGCACTGGTTGATCATGATAGCAAACTGATTGTGGCACACGGGATGGAAGGATTACAGCTTTATGATGTTAGTGATCCATCCAATCCTGTCATGATAGGAGAAAAAGATTTGGGTGACAATACATCAGGGTTATCACTTTTACTGAAAGATGGGATTTTATTTGTTGCAAACGGCAGTAAGGGAGTTGAGATATTTGATCTGGATATCCTGCTGTTTGAGATGGAGCATTAGCGCTGTAGTGCCCAGGACCAAAAGGGGAGTATCTCAACATCCATATGCTTGTATGTGAATGCTCCCTCACTCTCCAATGTAATGATCTCAATCTTTTTAATCTGATATTTTTCCAACTCTTTTTCAATACGCTCTAATTTGGTTTTGATCATAGGCAGTGGTAAAAACGGCAGGGCAATGACTGCTTTAGATGTATCAGGTATATAAAAATCGATGAGATCAGTATAGTAAACGCGCTCACCACCTTTAAATAGCTCAAGGTAGATAATATTTTCAAACCGCTTGATAAAATCTTTATCAAAGGTCAGTACACTTTTGATCGCAAAATCAATGAGATAGACTTTTTTATCTGCTCTGGGTACCTGGTATTTTTCTACTAAAAATATCATATTCTCTTCCTGCAGCTTTTTGACATTGGCATAAAATTTGTCTTTTGAGACTTTGTGAAAAAGTTTAATCTCGTTAAAAAGTGAAAATGAGGAGACGATGAGCCCCTGTGATAGTGCGTATTTTTGAAAGATGGTAAATTCCAGCGGGGTTTCGCACATCAGGGTAATCAGGTTTTGAAAGTTTTTTATACGGTGTTCTTTGCTGCTTTGTGCCATCACAGGATAGGTACCTGCATCTGCATAGTCATTGAAAATTGCTTCTATATTCATCTGCCGTTTTTCAAAGGCGATAAATTCTTCAAAATCAAGTGGATAGATTTTTTGTGTTGCAAAGCCTGCAATGCTTTTGGCTTGATGTGTTGTTACGATGACATTTTCACAATCTGGAATTTTAAATGAGAAATCAAAATTATCCAGTACCAACAGGCGGATGTTGTTTTTTGTCAGAAAATTAGGCAAGCCAAAAAAGATTGCTTGATTGACACGCAAATCAGCAAAATCGATATAGAGAAAAGAACCTTTTTGGGCTTGGGAAAGGTGATCAAGTACCAAGGTGGTTTTACCTGATTTTTTGGGTCCAATAAGCAGGGTTTTAGGATGGGTTATTGACTGTTTTCTGGGGTAAAAAGTGGTTGTTTTAAACTCTTGTGCATAAAGGATTTCCAGTAAATTCATAAAATCGATTGTATCTAAATAGAGTTTTAGATACAATCGCGCTAATATTAACCACAGGGGAAACACGTTTGTTCAACTTACAAAATTATGAAAAATTCAATATTAAAAATGGTGTACTTTCAGGTATAGTCGTAGCTGTAGCACTGGTACCTGAAGCGATAGCTTTCAGCTTTATTGCTGGTGTGAGTCCTCTTGTGGGACTTTATACGGCATTTATTTTAGGGCTGGTGACAGCATTGATCGGTGGAAAGCCGGGGATGATTTCCGGAGCAACCGGAGCTGTTGCCGTGGTATTTGTCGGACTTGGCCTGGCTGTGTCACAACTGCATCCTCAGCTGCATGGTGAAGCACTCTCTATCATGATATTGCATTATATCCTGTTTACTACGATTATTGCCGGACTTGTACAAATCCTGGTTGGATTTTTCAAGATGGGAAAATTTATCCGTCTTGTACCACAGCCTGCGATGTATGGATTTGTCAATGGTTTGGCGATTGTAATTGCTATGGCACAGTTAAAATTTTTCAAATCAAGTGATTATGAGACACTGACAAACTGGAGTGACAAGATTTCTCATTCTCTGTCTGAAAACTATATCATGGTTATTTTTGTCCTGATTACGATGGCAATCATGTACTATCTGCCGCGTTTTACCAAGGCAGTACCTGCCGGATTGGTAGCGATTGTACTGTTGACTGTAGTCGCATATTTTGCTGGCATAGAGACTAAAACAGTGGGTGATTTGGCAGATATCAAAGGTGCATTTCCGCATTTTGTGATGCCTGATTTATCACTTGTATCGTGGGAGAGTTTGATGATTATACTCCCTTATGCTGTTTTGATTGCATTGGTAGGGTTGATAGAATCTCTTTTGACACTCTCTGTATTGGATGAGATGGGTGGAGAACGGGGCAATGGCAATAAAGAGTGTATTGCACAGGGAACAGGTAATGTGTGTACCGGATTTTTTGGAGGTATGGCTGGTTGCGCGATGATCGGACAGAGTATCATCAACTTTTCTTCTGGTGGTCTGGGGCGTGTTTCATCCTTTACAGCGGCAGTACTTTTGATCTTGTTTGTGGTAGCACTAAGCGGACTTATCGCTGTTATCCCGGTTGCTGTACTGGTGGGTATCATGTTTATGGTGAGTATCGGGACATTTGAGTTTTCGTCACTTTCACGCATCAAACGGATGCCAAAAAGTGATGCTTTTGTGCTGATTGTGGTGACAGTGGTCACTGTGATGTTTGATCTTGCGATTGCAGTCATTACGGGGATTATCATTTCGGCATTGGTTTTTGCGTGGAAACATGCTAAAATATTTTCAAGATCACATATCGAAAAAGACGGCAGTAAGGTTTATGTGCTGGATGGACCGCTCTTTTTTGCTTCTGTGACTTCATTTTTGGAACAGTTTGATCTCGAAAATGATCCTGAAAATGTAGTGATTGATTTCAAAAAGGCAAGAGTGATGGATAGCTCAGGTGTTGAAGCCGTGGATGCCATCACGAAAAAGTATGCAACAACGGGCAGGAAAATACGACTGCGTCATCTTAGTAGTGATTGTAAGCAGCTGCTTAAAGATGCCGGTCCATACTGTGAATACGAAGAAGATGATCCAACATATAAAGTAGCAATAAACAAATAAAAGGAAATACTATGACAGCGATAGATGATGTAAAAAAAGAGATGCGAAAGCTTGAAGAGATACGAAGTGATTTTTATGCACTTTTGGATGTGAGTATCCCAAAAGATGCAAAGGGTCATTTTGACTTTTCGTCTGATCCCATGATCGATGCGGAGGATGTATATAAAAACTTTTTTAAACTGGACTATCAAGCTAGAAAGATCAGAGGATTATTGATCGAAGCCAGAGATATTAACGTAGGCTGATGGCATACATCACACTTGATAAAGAACACTACTTTCACAATCTAGGTCTGCTCAGTGACAAACTGGGAGGAATTGATAAATTGGCAGTGGTACTCAAAGACAATGCTTATGGACATGGATTGTTGGAGATGGCAGCACTGGCCAAAGAGTTTGGTGTCCAAAAAGCCATTGTCCGAAACCAGCAGGAAGCCAAAGCTATTGCAGGATTTTTCCCTTTTATTCTGATACTGGTACCTGATATGCAGGATGAGGTTGGTGATTTTTCACTGGTGATCAATTCTCTTGAGGCACTTTCTCTTGTACCGCAAAAGGCAAAAATCCATCTCAAGATAGATTCCGGGATGCATCGAAGCGGTATCACTCAGAATGAGATGGAAAGAGCCTTTATCATGATAGACAAACAAAATCTTGTTTTAGAAGGTATTATGACCCATTTTCGTTCTGCAGATGAACTTTCCTGTGAACTTTTTTGGCAGATGAAAGTGTGGGAAAATATCAAACAAAAGTCTCTGGATTTGATAGCCCGATATGGTTGGAACATACCGATGTTTCACTCTGCAAACTCTGCGGCTGTTTTGCGCACAGGAGATTATCATGATAGCTTCGCCCGCTGCGGTATTGCAACGTATGGATATGAAGAGTGCGATCCTGCTTTTGGTATTGCTGATTTGAAACCCGTGATGCAACTATGGGCAGAAAAGATTGCCAGCAGGGCAATGCAAAAAGGTGTGAGAATAGGTTATGGTGGTGTTGGTATTTGCCATGAAGATTGTACCGTCTCGACATATGATATCGGCTATGGTGATGGGTATCTACGCTCTCATGGAAAGGACGATCTGAGAACAGCAGAAGGTAAAAAGATAATCGGTCGTGTCTCTATGGACAGTGTTTCAGTTGAAGGCGAAGCAGATCAGGTAGCACTCTTTGGTGATGCAAAAGCATTGGCACACTATCATGATACGATTGTTTATGATCTGTTGGTGAAGCTTTCACCCTGGTTAAAACGTAGTGTGATTTGAGGTTTTACCCGTTTTTATGAGAACGGGTAAAATATATTAGAGTTTGTTTGGTAGTTCAGCATTGTGTGAAGTAGCACCGGTATAGGAGATAATACCACGGCTTAAGTGCGCGATATTTGCAAATCCCATACGCTCCAATGCCATCATCACCTGTCCTGTTCTGTTACCTGTGCGACAGTACAGTACAACGGGTTCATCTATCAAAGCTTCAAGCTTTGGCAAATGGGCCTGGATCATCGATGTAGGGATCAAAAGATCTGTGCCGTCAATGCTTTGAGATGTATATTCGTAAACCTCTCGGATATCAACAAGTTTAAAATCAACTTCTCCTGCTTCTCGTGCTTTTAAAAGTTCTTGCAGTGCATCAGAACTCATCTGTTTATCTTTTAACATCATATTTAATTCTTCTTTCGTATAGGTCAATTTTATCCCCCCAGATAAATTTTTGAAAGGTATTATACTATAATTTTAAAAGAATTAGGATATATTTTGTATAAATTAGGATGTAAATAGTGTAGTTTTTGACGTATTTTTACGACAGGACATCTTACACACTGACTTCAAATGTGATGAAGTCAGTGTGTAGAGATCAATTATGCGGGGACTGCCTGCATTTGAAGTCTCAGTGTTTCATGAAATTTTGCTACTTCCAAATCATATTTTTCTACCAATTCAGTGGCTTTTGCTATCTGAGTTTCCTGATCAAAATCTTTGGTTGAAATAAGTGTTTTGATGATCTGCAGTGCCTGGGCATAAGGTCTGGCTTCTTCACTGGCTTCTTCAGGGTGATGCAGGTATTTGATGGCATCACACATTGTTTCATCAAAGTTCCACTCTTTAAAGATAATCGAAGTAACTTCTTCGTTGCTCATACCAAAGACTTGTTTCTCCAGTTTCTCAAGATCCTCCAGGGAAGTAGTCTGGTCTACATGTGCTTTGAACTCATCTGCTTTTTCATGTTCTATGACGATATTGGCAAGAACAATTTTGCCCATCTCCATAAGAAATGATGTCAACGCCAATGTATCGAGCATCACTCTTTTTTGTTTGAACCAGTTGACGGCAAAAGCATTTTGTTTTTCAGTGATCATCGTAAATTTATCTGCTTTAACCCCATAAGGCGCTAGATTTAAGTCCATTTTTTTTTGCAAAAATGAAGAAAATGCGAAACCTTTCACTGTATCCATTCCAAAAATAGAGACTGCTTGTGAAATACTTTTTATTTCACGGCTGAAACCGTAAAGCGGACTGTTGGCAGCTTTAAGGATATTGGCCATGGTCATTGGATCTGCCTGTACCACTTTGGCCAGTTCTCCTACTGAACCATTTTCATCATTGCAGATTGCCATGACTTTTGCGACAGTATCATCCAGGGGAGGAAATGCTTTTACTTTTTCAAGAATTGTTTCATTTGTCATTTGTATATGCCTTTATATCTATAATTATGTATGAGAGTATATCGGCTCAAATAATAAATATTTTAGTGTTTATGCCAAATTTTTGGTCCAGTTTTCCATAAAGTCATTTGCTTTTTCATTTGGCGCTTCCATGAACTCAATGACAAATTTATCTTCTAACTCACAAACACCGATAGAACGGGGTCGAACTGCAGCTACTTTTGGAGAAGGAATCTCCGCTCCAAAACAAAATATGATATTTTTCACATCTATGATTGCCGGGTTGATACTGTGTTCTGCCAAGGAACTGGTATGTGCATAGTGATCGAAAGTTGCGATAAAGGTGGCAACGGGGTGAGCCTCTATCTTTTCTTTAAAATAAGCAATGATTTCATCAACATTTTTTTTGCTGGTTTCACTTTTATGGATCTCATAACTCAATAGGGGATATTTTTCTTTAAAAACGTTTTTTTGCATGACTGCTCCTTGATTTTGAGAGAGTATAGCAAAAATAGATGAATAAAGTATTAAATTATACTATTTTTAACGTCTAATGACTACATATACATTACACAGTAATGTGGTTTAATCCTACTTATAAAGGATAGATTATGAAAAAGTATGTTTTAATTCTTTTTGTAGTATTGGTGAGTGTACTATTTACTTTACACGGGGAGGAGAAAAAAATGGAATTTAAAAAGTTAAATCCAGAAGAAGCAAGAGTGATATTAAATAAGGGTACCGAGATGCCATATACCGGAAAATATGACAATTTTTTTGAAAAAGGAACGTATGTCTGTAAGCAGTGTGGGGCACCGCTTTATAGATCATCAGACAAGTTCTCATCGGGATGCGGCTGGCCTAGTTTTGATGATGAAATAGAAGGAGCAGTGAAACATCTGCCAGATGCAGACGGGATGCGGACTGAAATCGTTTGTGCCAACTGCGGCGGGCATCTGGGACATGTATTCAAAGGGGAACAGCTTACACCTAAAAACACACGTCATTGTGTGAATTCTATCTCAATGGATTTTATACCGGCTACACATGAAAATTCTAAAAAAGCGTATTTTGCTGCAGGTTGTTTTTGGGGTGTGGAATACCACTTTGCCAAAAAAGAAGGTGTCATTGCTGCTGATTCCGGATATATGGGCGGTGATAAGCAGGATCCGACATACCGGGAAGTATGTAGTGGTAACACCGGTCATCTGGAAGTAGTAGAAGTGACCTACGATCCATCCAAGGTTAGTTATGAGGAGTTGGCAAAGCTTTTTTTTGAGATCCATGAATCAGCACAAAGCAACGGACAGGGACCTGATATCGGTCCTCAGTATCTCTCGGCAGTCTTTTATAATAATGAAGAAGAAAAAAAGACAGTAGAGAAGCTGATTGATATCTTAAAGAGTAAAGGTGTGACGCCTGCGACAAAACTCATTCCTGCCAAAGCACATCCATTTTACAAAGCAGAAGAGTATCATCAGGATTATTATAAAAAACATAATAAAACACCTTATTGTCATATCTATCAAAAGAAGTTTTAAACAGGCTTTCAAACTATAAAAACAAGAATATGAAGCTTAGAGTATATGCTCTTGCTTCATATTTTTAAAGGTTTTGCATCTGGCTTGCTAAATGTTCCATCGCCTCTTCCAGCTCTTCTCTATCATGGTAAGGGAATGACGCTACAGAGCGATCTCTTTTATGGATAAAAATTGCGTAGCTTACCACCGTTACATCACTATTTCCCTCTTGCATGTCAATCCACTCCAGGCTTATCTGGGTAACTTCGTTGTTGTAACCTGTTTTGATCATCGCTGCTGGATAAAGCTGCGTGATATCGTCTGTATCAAATTGTTGGTTTTCTATAGTGACTATCATGATAACTCCTATATAAACATCAAGAAGAAAAAGACGATAAATAGTACAAAATGTACAAAACCTTCAAGTGCATTAGTCTCTCCATCATTGAAGTGGATAATAGCAGCAAGGATAGTCAGTCCCAACATGATTCCCTGAATCACAGACAGGCCCAGTTCTATAGGCATATGGATAAACTTGCTCACAACCAGCACTGCTGGTATGGTCAAAAGTACGGTAGCCAGTGAAGCACCGACAGCTATATTGACTACAGTTTGCATATTGTCGTTGGCTGCTGCCTTAATAGCTGTGAACAATTCTGGTGAAGCAGAAATAACGGCTACTGAAAATGCACCCAAAGCCAGAGGCAATCCAAGTTCTTTTAAATTATTATTCATAAATACAGAAAGATGCTCGGAAAGTAAACCTATCATGATAATAGAGAGTACTAAAATAACAGCATGGTACAGTCCACTGATATGGGATGTATCTTCATGGTGGTTATTTATGTCGTCATTTTGGTACTCAAAAAAATAACGATGTTCTTTTAGCTGTACACGGGTAAAGATGATATACAGCAATACAAACATAACAATGGTAAAATCCAAATAGAGAGCTATTTTCTCTTTGGCTATAAAATGCGGGATGACCATGGCTATTCCCAATGAAATTAAAATCATGGACATATAGGAGTTGGTAGAATCGATATTATATTTTTGTTCACCATATTTGATTCCACCTATAATAGCAGCGATACCCAAAAGACCATTGATATCCAGCATGATGGCAGAATAGATCGTATCTCTTGCCAGATAAGGATTGTGTGCATGGCTCATCATGATTACAATGATCACAATCTCTACAAGCACAGCAGCGATCGTTAAAATCAGTGTGCCATAGGGTTCACCATATTTGTGTGCCAGTACTTCTGCATGGTGTGCTACATTGAGTGAAGAATAGATGATCACTGCAAAGAGCAGGGCAAATCCGATGAGATTGCCACTTAGCGTAGTGCTGAGGATGTGCTCTAGCGGAAATAGCGCTCCAATAGCAGCAAAAGAGACAAAGAGCGGATACTCTTTGAAAAACAGTTTTATCATGATAGGGAAGCCTTTTGTTTTCGTTGATACTAGTGTAGCAGATATTATTTTAGATTTGATATAATTATCCATTCTAAAATAAACAGGCTTATTGAGAAAGTGGCAATTTTGTCATTTGTAAGTGGATTGTTAAAATTAGGTAATTTAGGAGTAGAGCCATGTTTCTGTATGAGAAAAGTTCCCATTTTAATATCGCCAATCTTGTCACATTTGCCAATATAACGTTTGGATTGGTTGCGATGTATTTTATCCAGCAAGGTGATTTTTTTACAGCTATTATATTGGCATGGATAGCAGGAGCATTTGATATACTGGATGGTAAATTAGCACGCAGGTACAATCTCTCTTGTGAGTTTGGGATACAGATTGATTCTTTTGCGGACTTTATCTCTTTTGTGGTGATGCCGGCTTTTTTACTTTTTTATGCACTGCAAAAAACAAGTGGGTTTGAAACAGCCGTTGCAGGTGGGGTTTTTATCTATTATATTATCTCAGGGCTCAGACGCTTAATAGAGTTTAACATCAAAAGTGAAGAGGGTGAAGTAGCAAGATATTTTGAAGGTGTGCCTACACCACTGGGGGCGATACTGCTATGGGTTCTCTATCTACTGCATGCAAATGATCTCATTTCAAATATTTATGTGATACTTCTTTTGGTTATCATGATAGCTTATCTGCTTAATTCTAAAGTACGGATTCCTCATCCTTGATTTATTCTTAAATAAAGTATTTAAATAATTAAAATAGAATGATCTTTATAATGTATTTGTTCCTTGTTAAAAGGAACAAATATGATGTTAATTTTATTAAAAACCCCATAACTATTGACTTTCTCCTCTTTTTTTTGTATATTTAGCGTTCAAATTTTTTGTCAGAGAGATCTGACGAGTTCTTTTAAGGAAAAAAATGGAAAAAATTAGACTTAAGCTCAAAGCTTATGATCATAGGGTTTTAGACCGTTCTGTTGCTGCTATCGTTGATGCAGTTAAACGAACCGGAGCTGAGATTAGAGGGCCTATCCCAATGCCTACAAAAATCAAAAAATATACTGTACTAAAATCACCGCACGTCAATAAAGATTCACGTGAACAGTTTGAGATGAGAATGCATGGTCGATTGATCGACATCGTTTCTGCTACAACTGACACTGTTGATTCATTGATGAAGCTTGACCTTGCTCCAGAAGTAAACGTCGAAGTTAGAGCGATGGGTAAATAGGGAGTTTATGATGGAATATATTGTAGAAAAAATTGGTATGACTAGAACGATTACAGTTCCTTCTGTAGCGGTAACACTAGTGAAGATAGTAGAAGCAAAAGTTGTTGAAGTTGATGAAAGCAAAAGAGCACTTGTTGCTTATCCTAAGGGTAAAAAAACAAACAAAGCCATTGCCGGACAACAAAAGAAATATAACTTGACGCCTGAGTTTAATAAATTTATGACACTTGATGTAGCCAATAGTGAAGTCGGTGACTTGGATTTGACACCTTTAGCGGATGCTAAAACTGTTAAAACAACATTTGCCAGTAAAGGTCGTGGATTTTCTGGTGTTATGAAAAGACATAATTTTGCAGGTGGTCCAGGTGCACACGGTTCTAGATTCCATAGACGTGTTGGTTCTATTGGTAATGCTGAATGGCCTGGTCGTGTTCAAAAAGGTAGAAAAATGCCTGGACATTATGGTGTAGATAAAAAAACAGCAAAAAATGAAATAGTATCCTATGATGCAGAAACTGGTGTAATCGCGCTTAAAGGCGGTGTAGCTGGTGCAAATGGAGCATATGGAACGATAAGGATTATGAAATGAGTAAAGCAATTGTATTAGATAATAACCTTAAAGCAAATGGTGAGATCGCTTTACCAGCAAGTTACAGTGAGATTGATCCACATAACTTGTATCTATATGTAAAGTCTTATCAAGCAGCATTAAGAGCAAATACTGCAAATACAAAAACAAGAGCTGAAGTAAGCGGTGGTGGTAAGAAACCATACGCCCAAAAAGGTGGAGGACGTGCACGTGCCGGTTCTACCAGAAGCCCAATCTGGGTAGGCGGTGGAGTTTCTCATGGTCCAAAAGCGAACAGAAACTATAATCAAAAAGTCAATAAAAAGCAGAAAAAACTTGCTTTATTATTTGCTATAAATGAAAAAGCAGTAAATGGAAAACTTTTTGTTGTTGACAGTGTTGCGATTGAATCAGGTAAAACAAAAGATGCAGCTGCATATTTGAAAAATATTGATGCAAGAGATGCATTGGTAGTTAAAGAGTTAGTAGATGAGAAAACATTCTATGCATTTAGAAATGAACCAAACAGTTATTTAGTTGAAGCTCACGAGTTAAACGGTTATACTGCAGCAGCATTTGATGCTATTGTAATAGAAAAAAGTGTTTTTGAAACACTCACGAAAGAGGACTAAGATGGCAGATATTACAGATATTAAAGCAATTCTTTATACTGAGAAGAGTTTAGGTCTTCAGGAAGATGGTGTTGTAGTAATACAAACAAGTCCTAAAATGACTAAAAATGGCCTGAAAGAAGTATTAAGAGAGTATTTTGGTTTTATTCCACTTAAAGTTAATTCACTTAGACAAGAGGGTAAAGCAAAGAGATTTAAAGGTATCGCAGGTAGAAGAGATAACTATAAAAAGTTTTATGTCACACTTCCTGAAGGTGCTAAAATAGAAAGTTTGGAGGTATAAGATGGCTATAAAATCATACAGACCTTATACGCCTTCTAGAAGATATATGACTGGTCTTGACTCTAGCGATATTACAGCTAAAGCAAGTGTTCCAAGTCTTCTTAAAAAACTTCCAAGAAGTGCTGGTAGAAATAATAACGGTAGAATCACTTCTCGCCATAGAGAAGCAGGTGCTAAAAAGCACTATCGTATTATCGATTTTAAAAGAAGAAAATTTGACATAGAAGGTACCGTATCGGCAATAGAATACGATCCGTATAGAAATTGTAGAATTGCACTGGTAACTTACACAGATGGTGAAAAAAGATATATTATTCAACCATCAGGTATCAAAGTTGGAGATAAAGTAATGGCAGCAGAATCTGGACTTGACATCAAGCCTGGTAATGCAATGAAAATGAAAAATATTCCAATTGGTACAATTATCCATAATGTAGAGATGAAACCAGGTAAAGGTGCTCAAATTGCACGTTCAGCCGGTGGTTATGCACAACTAATGGGTAAAGAAGAGAAATATGTTGTTTTAAGACTCCCAAGTGGTGAGATGAGACAAATACTTTCAGAATGTATGGCAACAATTGGTACTGTTGGTAACGAAGATTGGGCCAATGTAGTCATTGGTAAAGCCGGTAGAAGCAGACATATGGGGAAACGTCCTCAAACTCGTGGTTCTGCGATGAACCCGATTGATCACCCGCATGGTGGTGGTGAAGGTAAGACAAATGGAAGTAGACATCCAGTGAGTCCATGGGGTATGCCGACTAAAGGTTATAAAACTAGAAGAAAAAAAGCTAGTGATAAACTCATTATCTCAAGAAAGAAAGGAAGATAGATGGCTAGAAGTCTGAAAAAAGGTCCATTTGTTGACGATCACTTGGTTAAAAAAGTGTTAAAAGCAAAAGAGAGTGGAGATAAAAAACCTATCAAAACATGGTCAAGAAGAAGTATGATTCTTCCTGATATGATTGGTTTAACATTTAGTGTACATAACGGTAGAAATTTTATTCCTGTTTACATCACTGAAAATCATGTTGGTTATAAGTTAGGTGAGTTTGCACCTACAAGAACTTTTAAGGGTCATAAGGGCTCTGTACAAAAGAAGGTAGGTTAATATGAGTAAAGCAACATTAAAATTTATAAGACTCTCACCTACAAAAGCAAGATTGATTGCAAAAGAAGTGCAAGGTATGAATGCTGAATATGCTCTTGCATCTTTGGAGTTTGCACCAAATAAAGCTGCGGGTATTATCTCTAAGGTAATTGCTTCAGCTGTAGCAAATGGTGATTATGAACCTGAAGAAGTTGAAGTAATCTCTTGTCGTGTTGATAAAGGTCCGGTTCTTAAAAGATTTAGACCAAGAGCAAGAGGTAGTGCATCTAGAATTTTAAAGCCAACATCTCACATCATGGTAGAAGTTGGACCGGCGAAAAAAGATGAAACAACAAAAAAAACTACTAAGAAGGATGCATAACCATGGGTCAAAAAGTAAATCCTATAGGTCTTAGACTAGGACTTAATAGAAACTGGGATTCTAGATGGTATCCATCTTCTGAAAATACAGTACAAAATATTGGTGAAGATCACAAGATTAGAACTTTTGTAAAAAAAGAACTTTATTATGCAGGTGTCAGTCAAATTATTATTGAAAGAACTGCAAAAAAACTAAGAGTTACTATAGTTTCAGCAAGACCAGGAATCATTATCGGTAAAAAAGGTGCGGACATTGAGAAGTTAAGAAAAAAACTTCACAAACTTGTCGGTAAAGAAGTTAATGTAAATATCCAAGAAGAGAGAAAACCTCAAACATCTGCTCAGTTGGCTGCTGAAAATGTAGCAACACAACTTGAGAGAAGAGTTGCCTTTAGAAGAGCAATGAAAAAAGTGATGCAAGGTGCGATGAAAGGTGGAGCAAAAGGAATTAAAGTTTCTGTTGCAGGTCGTCTTGGTGGTGCTGAAATGGCAAGAACTGAGTGGTACCTTGAAGGAAGAGTTCCTCTTCATACTTTAAGAGCAAGAATAGATTATGGTTTTGCAGAAGCGCATACTACTTATGGAATCATAGGTATCAAAGTATGGATCTTTAAAGGTGAGGTACTGGCAAAAGGTATTCCAGCTGAAAAAAGAGAAGAAAAAAAACCTAGAAACAAGAGAAGAGGTGAATAGTCATGTTGATGCCTAAAAGAACAAAATACAGAAAAGTGATGAAAGGTAGAAATAGAGGAAAATCCTACAAAGGTAACTCTATTGCATTTGGTGAAATAGCACTCAAAGCTACCGAAGCTGGCAGAATTGATTCACGTCAAATTGAAGCAGCGCGTATCGCAATGACCAGACATGTTAAAAGAGAAGCAAAATCTTGGATTCGTGTTTTCCCAGATAAACCTTTAACTGCTAAACCACTTGAAACAAGAATGGGTAAAGGTAAAGGTGCTGTTGATAAATGGGTTATGAATGTTAAGCCAGGAAGAATTATATTTGAAATGGCTGGTGTCAGTGATGAATTAGCAAGAGAAGCATTAACATTGGCTAAGCATAAATTACCATTTAAAACAAAAATTATAACTCGAGAGAATGAAAATGAAATTTACTGAGATACAAGAGAAAGACGCAAAAGCGTTAAGCGAGTTGTTGAAAGAGAAGAAGTTATTGCTTTTTAAGCTTAAAGCTAAGCTTAGAACGATGCAATTAAGCAACCCAAATGAAATTAAAGAAGTTAGAAAAGATATTGCTAGAATCCAAACAGCAATGACTGCAGCTAACAATAAGGCGTAATAATGGCTTTAAAAAGAGAAATCAAAGGTACAGTTGTTAAAAAGGCTGGCGAGAAAACAGTTACTGTTTTAGTTGAGAGAAAAGTGACACATCCTAGATATCATAAAATTGTAAAACGATTTAAAAAATATCTGGTACATGATGAGTCTAATGATGCAAATGTTGGTGATAGTGTGACTGCAATTGAATGCAGACCAATGTCTAAAACAAAAACATTTAGATTAAAAGAGATTACTGCTAGAGGAGTTGGGGCATGATTCAAGGTTTTACAAGACTTGCTGTTGGAGATAACAGTGGTGCTAAAGAAATCATGTGTATCAAAGTACTTGGTGGTAGTAAAAGAAGATATGCAAGTGTTGGTGATGTAATTGTTGCATCAGTAAAAAAAGCGATTCCAAATGGAAAAGTAAAAAAAGGTCAAGTTGTTAAAGCAGTTGTTGTCAGAACAAAAAAAGAGATTCAAAGAGAAAATGGTTCTTTAATTCGTTTTGATGAAAATGCTGCCGTGATCCTTGATGGAAAAAGTGAGCCGATAGGAACACGTATTTTTGGTCCAATAGGTCGTGAAGTTAGATATGCAGGTTTCATGAAAATTGTTTCACTTGCACCGGAGGTTTTATAATGGCAGTTAAGTTTGATATCAAAAAAGGTGATACTGTAAAGATCATTGCTGGAGATGATAAAGGTAAAGAAGCTGAAGTATTGCAAGTATTACCAAAAACATCACAAGTGATTGTAGCTGGGTGTAAAATAGCTAAAAAATCTATTAAGCCTACTGAGGAAAATCCTCAAGGTGGTTTTGAGAACAGAGAAACACCTATTCACATTTCAAATGTTACTAAAGTAGAAGGGTAATAGAGATGGCAAGATTAAAAGAAAAATATGATGCAACAATCAGAGCTGCATTGGCTGAAGAGTTTGAAATCAAGAATCCTATGTTGATTCCTGGTTTGGAAAAAATTTCTATCAGTGTTGGTGCTAGTGAAGAAGCAAAAGATACAAAAGTATTACAGAACGTAGTAGATACTATTTCACTGATAGCAGGTCAAAAAGCTGTTGTTACAAAAGCGAAAAAATCTATCGCTGGTTTTAAACTAAGAGAAGATTTTCCAGTTGGTGTCATGGTAACACTTCGTGGAGAAAATATGTATGTTTTCTTGGATAAACTGATTTCTATTACGCTTCCTAGAGTAAAAGATTTTAGAGGTGTACCAAGAAACGGATTTGATGGTAGAGGAAATTATAACTTTGGGCTTGATGAGCAATTGGTATTCCCTGAAGTAAAATTTGATGATATTATTAAAACACACGGTATGAATCTTACATTTGTAACAACAACAGAAGATGATAAAGAAGCTTTCAAAATGTTGGAAATGTTTGGTGTACCATTTGCAAAGGGACGTGAATAATGGCAAAGAAATCAATGATCGCAAAAGCGAAAAGAGATCCTAAGTTCAAAGTAAGAGGTTATACACGATGTCAAATCTGTGGAAGACCTCATTCAGTATATAGAGATTTTGGTATTTGTAGAGTTTGTTTCAGAAAAATGGCAAACGAAGGTAAATTACCTGGAATCAAAAAATCAAGCTGGTAAGGGATAGCAATGGTAAATGATTTAGTAGCAGATGCGCTAACAAGAATAAGAAATGCTTCTATGAGAAAACTTGAAGTAACACAATTGCTTCATTCAAAATTGGTTGAATCAGTTGTAAAGATTATCCAGGAAAAAGGATATATTGATAGTTACAATGTAGTAGAAGAAGGCAATAAAAAATTTATTAAAGTTGTTTTAAAATATGATGATAATGGTAATCGTGTGATTAATGAAATCAAAAAGATTTCCAAGCCTGGTCGTCGTGTTTATAAAGGAAACAGTGAAATTAAAAAATTTAAAAATGGCTATGGTACGATTATTGTGAGTACCTCTAAAGGCGTTGTAAGTAATGAAGTTGCTTATAAAGAAGGCGTTGGCGGCGAAATAATCTGCAGTATTTGGTAGCAGATATTTTTACGGCATTCGAGTAAATCGTAGACAAGTAAAAAGGAAAAATATGTCAAGAATAGGGAAACAACCCGTTTCAATACCAGCTGGTATTGAAGTAAAATTAGATGGTTCAGTGCTTACTTTTAAAAAAGGTAATGTCACTAAAGAACTTGATACAAAAGATTTGGTAAATGTATCTGTTGAGAAAGAAGAGATCGTTTTCGCACCAAAAGGTGATGATAGACAAGATCGTGCTTTCTGGGGAACATTTAGAGCGCTAGCGCAAAATATCATTGTTGGTCTAACTGATGGTTATACAAGACAACTTGAAATCAACGGTGTTGGTTATAAAGCAGCTGTTAAAGGTAATGTTTTGGAATTACAACTTGGTCATTCTCACCCAATCAACTATGATTTTCCAAAAGATGTGAAAATCGGTGTAGAAAAAAATATTGTAACTATTAGTGGTGATGATAAACAAGTTATTGGACAAATCGCTGCAGAGATTAGAAGCTTTAGACCGCCTGAGCCATATAAAGGAAAAGGTGTTAAGTATGTTGAAGAGCATATCATCAGAAAAGCTGGTAAGACAGCTGGTAAATAGGGATTGAGATGAGAACAAAATTATTAAAAAAGAAAAATGCATTAAAAGCAAGAAGAATAAAAAGAGTCAGAGCTAAAATTTCTGGTACAGCACAGACTCCAAGAGTTGCCCTTTTTAAATCAACTAGACATCTTTATGCACAGGCAATCAATGATGTTGACTCTGTAACTTTAGCAAGTGTCGATGGTAAAAAATTAGGACAAAATGCAAGTAAAAATGCAGCAGAAGAAATTGCAAAAGTTTTTGCACAAAGTCTGAAAGATAAAGGCATCGAAAAAGTTGTTTTTGACAAAAGAGGAAACAATTATCATGGTGTAGTAGCAGCATTTGCTGATGGCTTAAGAAATAACGGGATTACGGTGTAAGGCTATGAATATGGAAAAAATTAACAGAGAAGATTTTGAAGAAGCTATTGTAAACATCGGAAGAGTTACAAAAGTTGTTAAAGGTGGTAGAAGATTTAGATTTACTGCTTTAGTTGTTGTAGGTAACAAAGAAGGTATTGTAGGTTATGGATCTGGTAAAGCCAAAGAAGTACCTGATGCTATCAAAAAAGCTGTTGACGATGCATTTAAAAACCTGGTAAATGTCAATATCAAAGGTTCTACAATCGCGCATGACATCGAGATTAAGTTTAATGCAAGTAGAATTTTGTTAAAACCAGCCAGTGAAGGTACTGGTGTGATTGCCGGTGGAGCAACTAGACCTGTTTTAGAGCTTGCTGGTATCAAAGATATCTTGACTAAATCTCTTGGTTCAAATAACCCGGCAAATGTAGTAAGAGCGACTGTAAAAGCACTTACTATGATCAAACAATAATTAGATTGAAGGATATTAGATGGCATTACATAATCTAACACCAGCGGATAACTCTACTAAAAATAGAAAGAGAAAAGGCCGAGGGCAAGGTAGTGGAATGGGTAAAACAGCTTCTCGTGGTCAAAATGGTCAAAAAAGTAGAACTGGTTATAGCCAAAAAAGAGGATTTGAAGGTGGTCAACAACCACTTCAAAGAAGATTACCTAAAGTAGGATTTACTTCAAGAGTAATCAAACCATATTCAATCAATGTTGACAAAGTAAGTAAAATTGCAGAGTTGGCTGAGATTTCTATGGAAACAATTAAATCTGTACATAAAGTACAGGGCTCAGTACAAAAAATTAAATTGATTGGTGCAGGTGCAAAAGCATTGGCTTCTAAAATCAAAGATGACAATGTCACATATAGCGGTATGGAAAAATGAGCAAAGATTTAACAAATAAGATACTGATTACACTTGGTTTCTTGTTTGCTTATAGGATTTTATCCTATGTGCCAGTACCTGGTGTAAATGTAGATGTTATAAAACAGTTTTTTGATTCAAATTCAAATAACGCACTTGGTATGGTAAATATGTTTAGTGGAAATGCGGTCAGCCGACTGAGTATCATTTCACTAGGCATTATGCCTTATATTACTGCTTCCATTATCATGGAACTTCTCGCTGCTACTTTTCCAACTTTAGGTCAAATGAAAAAAGAACGTGATGGTATGACTAAATATATGCAAATCATCCGTTATGCTACGGTTGTTATCACACTGGTACAGGCTGTAGGTGTTTCAATGGGACTTCAAAGCATGAGTGGCGGTGGTCAGAGTGCTATCATGATAGATATGAGTATTTTCGTACCGGTAGCTGCATTTTCGATGCTGACAGGTACAATGTTGTTGATGTGGATTGGTGAACAAATTACACAGCGTGGTATTGGTAACGGTATCTCCTTGATAATTTTTGCGGGTATTGTTTCTGGTATTCCATCAGCAATTGCTGGTACAATCAACCTTGTTAATACTGGTGACTTGAATTTCTTATCAGTAATTGGTATGTTTGCTGTTATTTTGATTACTATTGGTGCAATTATCTATGTTGAACTTGGTGAAAGACGTGTACCTATTTCGTATTCAAGAAAAACGATGATGGACAATCAAAACAAGAGAGTGATGAATTATATACCTATCAAAGTGAATCTCTCTGGTGTTATACCACCAATTTTTGCATCTGCTATTTTGATGATGCCTGCTACTTTATTGCATGGTAGTACAAATCCTTATGTATTGGCTATTTCTGATGCATTGAGTCCTGGTGGATATTTATTTAACATTTTGATGTTTTTGGGTGTTGTCTTTTTTGCTTTCTTTTATGCGTCAATCGTATTTAATGCAAAAGACATATCGGAAAACCTGAAGAAACAAGGCGGATTTATCCCTGGTGTCAGACCAGGTGCGAGTACAGAAGGTTTTATCAATGAAGTTGCCAGTCGCTTGACATTTGGCGGTGCAATATACCTTGGTCTGATCTCAACACTACCATTTATATTGGTAAAAGCGATGGGTGTACCATTTTATTTTGGTGGTGTGGCTGTCTTGATTGTTGTACAAGTTGCACTTGATACGATGAGAAAAATAGAAGCACAGATTTATATGAACAAATATAATTCATTGAATACGGTAGGCTTGTAAACTAATGGGCATTACAATCAAGAAACCCTCTGAAATTGATTCATTGAGGGTTTCAAACTCGTATGTCGGTAAAACTCTCAAACACTTAGAAACGTATGTCAGACCTGGTATGACATTGGCGCATATTAATCAAATGGGTGAAGAATTTATTGCATCTTTAGATGCAAGACCTGCATTTAAAGGACTTTATGGATTCCCCGCTGGTGTGTGTACTTCGCTTAATGAAGTGATTATTCATGGTATTCCAAATGAAACTGTGGTCCAAGAGGGTGATATTTTGGGTTTAGATATTGGTGTGGAAAAGGACGGATGGTATGGTGATGCTGCCATTACGATGCCAATAGGTAAAATCAGTCAAGAAGATGAAGCACTGATAGCCTGTGCCAAAGATACACTCTATTTTGCTATAGAAACAATAAAAGCAGGAATGCGTTTTAAAGAGTTAAGTTTTGAAATAGAACAGTTTATTGAAGGGCGCGGATATGTCCCTTTACATGGTTTTTGCGGTCATGGCATCGGTAGAAAGCCACATGAAGAACCGGAAATACCAAATTATTTAGAATTTCCTAATCCAAAACAGGGCCCGAAAATAAAAAATGGTATGGTATTTTGTCTAGAACCTATGATCTGTCAGAAACTTCCGACAGCTAAAATTCTAGATGACAAATGGTCTGTAGTATCACAAGACGGCCTTCGTGGCAGTCATTATGAGCATACAGTGGCAATTATAAATAATAAAGCAGAGATACTTTCACTGCCTTAGCGGTGAAATATCTATGATAACTATATAAAGGATTTAGATGGCTAAAGATGATGTCATAGAAATTGACGGTACAATTATTGAAGCGTTACCAAATGCAACATTTCAAGTAGAACTTGAAAATGGACATAAAGTATTGTGTCATATCGCAGGAAAAATGAGAATGCACTATATAAAAATCATGTTAGGTGATAAAGTAAAAGTTGAATTGACTCCTTATAGTTTAGACAAAGGACGAATTACTTTTAGATATAAGTAATTTTTAACCTTATCTAGGCTATAATGCCCGCCTCTATTGTCGAATGACGGGACTATATGAAGAATGATTGACAAAATCCCACTGTTTTTTCAATCATTGGTTTGCATATATCAGTAAACCATTTCGTTCGTTATTTCAAGTGGAAATAGATAAAAAGTTAAATGACTTGAAGATGTTGCCTATCATGATAATCAACAATCTTTTAGTTATAGGTATTCAAGATTGCAAAATTCTCGACAATTGTCGTAGCTTTAGTAGCAATAATTGATTCAGAGCAAGCTCTAAATCAAGAAGAAAGACAGATAAGTCTCGGCGAACTGCCGTAGCTTCAGATGCAATGAATTATACAAGTGCTTTGCTCTTGTGTAAGAAAAGGATTAAAATGAAAGTTAGACCATCAGTCAAGAAAATGTGCGATAGTTGTAAAATTATCAAACGTAGAGGTGCAGTAAGAGTAATCTGCAAAAACCCTAAACACAAACAGAGACAAGGATAAGCATGGCAAGAATTGCTGGTGTGGATTTACCAAAGAAAAA
>JANTGR010000002.1 GCA_024762875.1 Sulfurospirillum sp. | reverse complement strand
CCATCTTCATTTCGTGAAAAAACAGCTCCCATATTTTCAAACCACCGTACCAGTTCCGGGGCAGTAGAACACATAAATTCCACAGCATCCTGGTCTGCTAGATAATCACTACCCTTGACGGTATCAAACTCATGTAATTCTACACTGTCATCAGCAGCAAAAGCTGCATTGATACCACCCTGTGCCGCACCTGAGTGACTTCTAAGTGGATGCAGCTTGGTAATCACTACAACATTTTTTCCTGCTTTTTTCAGCTCTCTTGCTGCCGCAAGTCCAGCAAGTCCTGCACCTACAACAACAGCATCATATTCGCGAATTGGTATGCCCATAAAGATTGTCCTTTTGAAGATTTAATATTTGCATTTATTATAGTTAGTTCAGGCTGAAATTCTACAAAAAGTAACACTTCAATTATCATGAGAGGGAGAATTTGTTACTTTTTTATACGCTCTTAATTGCCAACACAGATACCATACAGTATCATCGTTTCTTCATCCAAACCTAAAAAATCCACCACTTCATCATCATAGTAGGCACCTATTCCCGAGCAGCCAATCTGCAGATAATGTGACGCCAGATAAAGACGCTCACCCACTATACCCGCTTTCATATACATCGCCTGATAATTATCTGAGTGACCGGCTAAAAATACCGTAAAAGCAGCATTTTCACCCAAATGATACTGTTCCAGACAGAGATATCCTGCTTTACGTGCAAAATCACCATACTGGATAAATTGCCCGTTTTTGTAAATGCCAAGCGGCATATCTATGACACGGTTGACTATCACATATATATCCACCTCTTCATCCACATCACTCATCACTGCCTGATGCACAACATCCATGATAAATGTAAAAGCTTCTTTTTTGATACCTTCTTTGTGCATTTGCCGAATAGAACGTCTGGTCATCATACACTCTTCAAAAACATCTTTGCGAAATGTCAATTTGGCCGGACGGGTGCAGGCTTTTTTAGAGACTATTTTCAAGCTGTCATGATAGGCAGAAACAATCACTTCATTGGCCGCGAAACTCCCAGTGGCTTCCACATAGGGAAGTGCTATATCGAGTGCTTTTGGCAGGGGTTTGGGACTGGGAATACCGACAATACTGCTGGCGATAAAAAACTCTTTCTCTTGAAAACCAAACATTGCATTGAGTGCTTCTTTGTCAAAATCATAATGATGCCTGCAGGCAAAATCTTTGAGAAAACTGCTCGCTTCGATCTGCCCCAGCAGATGCCCGCCATCCAATAGACAATAGCGAAATGCCCTGTCCCGATACTTCCAGGAGGAGCGGAAATAGACAGCAGAAAGTAAAAATATATAACCATTTATACGCTGTTTTAAACCTAAATTTACTTCTACTCCATCATCATCCAGCGCATGTAAAAGCGCTACTGATCCATGCAAAACATCAAAATGATAGATACCATCAGCAAAGGCATCTACTCCCCGCACCTGAAAATAGAGTTCATTGGGGAAAAGTGCCCCGGCACTGGGATTTGTCCGTAAAAAATACTCACTGCCCGGATAGGATTTTTTGGCTGATATACCGCCTATACGATAGATAAAACTATGTTCAGGCACTTCACTTTCTAACTTGGTTCGTTTAAATGAATCCGGATAGATTTTGTAAGTACTAGGTTGCGTACTCCAGTCAAGATAGTTGGCATTTTCCCTGACAGAGTAGTAAGAGTGTTTGGTTTTATCATGATAACTGTTCATGGTGTAAGTTCCGCAAAAGGCTATCGGCCTGGACAAAAAGTTCATAATGTGCTATCTCTTCACACATCAGCCTCTCTCGCCATTTCACATGTGCTTTCCACACACGATGTGCAGCCTCTTTTTTCCCCCGGCGTACCAATTCAAATGCTGTGACACCATTGATAAAACCTTTGATTAAATTTTTCAACGGTTCATCTGTTTTACGAATGGTATGCCAATAAGTCTCCAAATCCTCATGTCCATCATAATAACGCGCATTTTTGATATTGTCTATCAACTCTTTCAGTGCTTCTTCCATTGTGTTGACCCCTCAACTATTTTTTTATACCCACAAGGGGAATAACCTCGTAATATGATAACATAAATTGGTCAAATACTATGTTAAGAGCCGAACCTTCCCCCCCACTCTAGTCATTTTTATCTATCTCAGTTTTGATATATCATAAACAAACATATCACTGCTACTAAAAGCAAATAGTTTTGTTCCATCTTTAGAGAGGATTATCTCTTTTATCTCGTCTATGTTGGGTTGAACAATCGAACTATAGTAGTTTCCAAAATAGTCATCTTTGTCATACAGACTATCTTTATTAACCATAGGCAACATAACTTCAAATCTCTTAAAAGATATAGCGTTTTTATTTACTATAAATGCTAAATATTTTCCATTAGGTGTAAACTCAATATCTCGTATCCGTTTATAAAAATTGTGCCATGCAGCTTGGTAATCTAGATGGTTAACCTGTTCTATCACACCATTTCTATCTTTCAAAAGTGCTATTTCTTCCCACCCATCATGTAAAAGTATATATTTATCAAAAAGTGTCATTCTAAATGATTCAAATGGTACTTTAATATCTTTGAGTTCTAAAGTATTTAAATCCAACATAGTTAGTCCATTGTTGCTTATATATACTTTAGCCCCTTTTATAGCAGGATTCCAAAAATTATCTTTTGAGGAGAAAGATTTTTTTTCCACTATATGCATTGGATCCATTATGTCTATCTGTGCAAAGTGGCTATGTTTTTTATTACCATAATTTTTAACTATATATAAACTATTTTCATCAGGGGATAACACCATACCACGATAGTAAGGTTTTGAAGAGATACTTCCTAATTTTTTTGGCTTTGATTTATCTGAAATATCAAAAATGGATAACTGATTTTTATCATTTAGAAAGAGTCTATTTTCATCATATGAAAGTAAAACATCGCTTATGTTTTCCAACTCTATTTTGGCTAAAACTTTTGGACTCTCTAACTGTTTTATATCAGCAATATATAAAAATATCATATTTTGAAATATAAAAAAGTTTAGTTGCATCTTTTGATAATTTGACATGTGAAACAATAAGACCAGGTAGCTCAGCTTGAGCCAATATAGGAATAACCCCTTTTTTATCAAGATAAATAATGTTATCTTTTTTATTAAAACCACTAGTCGTCACAATTGTAGTTTTTAAACCATATTTATTTATAAACCTTTCAACCTTTTGGTCTGTAAAGTTTAAATTTTTATTATCTATTATCAGATTACCGCGAGAATCAAAAGAGTGTTTCGGTCTCTTATAGTATGTTGCTTTACGAATATTTCCATTTTCATCTTTGTATTTCCCAACTGAGTCATCACTATTTTTTTCATTTTTGATACGAGTATGGTGTACTATCTTGCCAGAGTTGGTTGGGTTTTGTTCTTTTACTTTTGAGTTGATATTCACTATTTGTGTGCCTATTTGGGCATTGGTATTGTTTATGTTAACAGCTGAGTTTTGTAAGTGTGGTTGAATCTCTTTTGCTTTTTCTTGTGGCTTTGGATCTTTAAAAGAGAGAAGAGCAGTTAACCCCAATACTAGCACTATACCAAGAGGTATCAAAAGTCTGTTTTCACTTTTTTTATCTACAGTTTTTTCTTCATACAGATAGCTACTGCCACAATAGTTACAAATAATCTGATTTTTCTCTACAATATAGTCATTTGAACCACAGGGCTTACACTTAAAATGCATATTTGCCTCACAAAATTTTTAACTATATATCGACATAATCATCTTAAGTATCAATAGTTCCTTTAGACAAATATCTAGAAGTATCATTTACATTGAAAAATTTTGATTTTTTTCCAAGTCTCAAAGAAAAAAACTTGCTATTTTTAGAAAAGAAAAGTGTGAATTTTGGTTTGAGATATCAAGCTTTTTTGGAAAATAGAGGATATCTTCTCCTTAAAGCACTTTTGGGGGACAAGCCCTTACGCCTAAATTGTAGTTTTATATACCTTAGCTAATATGTGCAGCTCTCCATCCGCTATAAACTAAAACAGCTGTTACAAATATCAAAACTATTGCAAACATTATTTCCATCATAAATCCTTTAAACTTCTAATTTTTTTGATAGCTGAAAAATTGATAATAGCTACAATAATAGAAATCATAACAATAGATACAGCATCAAGTATCAAAAGTAGATTGCTAACCTTCCCAATATGAGAAATACCCCACCCTATCATACCGAACATAGTAACTACCAAAATGCCTAACCATACTTTCAGCCAACCAACTTTCTTCTTTTATCTCATCCACTTTTCCCATATATGTATTATATCAGAGATACTAAAGGATGTCAAAAGCCTAAATCAAGCTCTAATCGCGGTTGACCACGAACACAAAGAGTTCCATCAACTATTTTTATCATGATAGTATAGATTCATCAAAATGCTTGTTCCTCACCACTCTTTAAGTTTGACTAATTACTCTTAAAAAATTCTCAATCTTAACAAACATTTACCAAGCTACTGCTATCATAACAACAACCTAAACTATAACAGACAAAGGAACACATCGATGCAAAAAATAGCTTTCATCGTTTTGCCTATTTTCTTTTTTCTCTACAATGCCATAGAGACGGGATTAAAACTCTCTCACTCTTCACTCTGTCACTCCACAGGCTGCCTTTTTGCTGATAATCTGCTGCGTTTTGACAGCCTTTATCTCAACTACATCGGCGTTGCTGTTTCACTGCTTATCATGATACTCGGCTGGCTGAGTTATCATGATAAAGTCAGTAAAAAGTTTTTTTATCTCGTCCTTTTTGTCTCTTTACTTTTTGAAACTATCATGCTGGGTTACCAGTACTTTGTCTCACCCGAGATGTGTAAGTTCTGCATGGGTGTCTATGCTTTTTTATGGGCTATCATGATCACTGCATCTGGTCGATACGCGGTGATGGCACTTTCGGCGGTATTGGCACTGGTAACGGCGCTTAGCTTTTTGGCCATCCCTAAAACGGCTGCTTTTGTGGTCAAAAACGGCACCTACCTTATCCAGTCACCAACCTGCCCGCACTGTAAAAAAGTAAAAACATATTTTAAAGAAAATGATATCAATTTTACCAAGCTTGATATCAACTCACCTGAAGCCAAAAATTTTGCCACTTTTTTAAACTTTAGCACCATTCCTATCATGATAGTCAAAAAAGATCAGGTGGTAGAGATACTAAACGGTGATGAAGCGATTATTGATTCATTTTCCCAAAAAGAGTCCGAGTCACAAGATACCCCTTTGCCCACAACAGACGACCTTTTCAATATCAACGGTTCCAGTGATAAAGAGGGATGTGGATTTTTCTCTATCGACAAACAGGAAGATAAGTGTGAAAGTGAACAATAACCATATGCACACCCTGTCATGATAGATAAAGAGTCCTACTTCATCTCCCTTTTTAAAGATGCCCACATCGGAGATGATGGCGCAGTTATCGATGAATTGGTTTATTCCAAAGACCTTTTTTGTGAAGATATCCACTTTAAACGTGACTGGATGAGCCTGGAGCAGATCGCTTATAAAAGTATGCTGGTCAATATCTCTGATGCCATTGTAATGAATGCCAGACCCAAACAGGCACTCATCGGCATCAAAATCCCAAAAACCTTTGCCAAAGCAGAACTTGATGCACTCTCTCATGGCTTTTTAAAAGCTTCCAAAGAGTTTGACTTTCAAATCATCGGTGGCGATACGGTGGCTGGGGATCAGTTGGATATCTCTATCACCCTCATTTCACATACGCACAATCCCGTGAGAAGAACAGGCTTAAAGATAGATGACATTGTAGGCTTTACTGGCTCTTTGGGCTCTGTTCAAAAAGATTTAGACACACTTTTTCGAGGAGAGACAATCTCCCCTGCTTCCAAATTCATCACACCTGATTTAAAAGCAGATTTTTTCTACGCAGCTGCGCCATACTTCACCACAGCGATGGATATATCCGATGGCCTGAGTAAAGATTTATCACGACTTTCAAGTATGAATAAAAAAGGCTTTGCGTTTTTTAGTAACATGGATGAGGCTATTTTATGTTCGGGGGAAGAGTATGAAGTCCTTTTTTCCTGCAAAGAAAAAGATTGTGATACAATTATGCAAATAGCACAAGAAAACAATACTCAAATCACCTTTTTTGCAAAAGTTACCGATGGTGCTTATGAAACGGTGTGTCAGGAAAATCATTTTGAATAGACTCTTTTACCTCAACCATGCACCTATATCTGCGCACTTTGCTAAAAACAGTAAAGACTTTGTTGTCAGTGAAATTCCTTTATATGAGTTCACAGGTGAAGGGGAACATCTCATTTTACAAATCCGTAAAAAAGATATGACAACCTGGCAAATGCTCAAATATCTCTCAGGTCTTACCGGTGTCAAAGAGCGTGACTTTGGATATGCAGGGCTGAAAGACAAAGAGGGAATGACCGTGCAGTTTATCTCTATGCCCAAAAACAAAGAGTCCACCCTGGAGAACTTCCATCATGATAAGATCAAAATCATACATAAAACCTATCACAAAAACAAACTCAAAATCGGCCATCTAAAAGGCAACCACTTTTTCATCCGCCTCAAAAAAGTCAATCCTACTGACGCCAAAAAGCTCAAAGAAGCAGTCAAATCGATCAAGAAACTGGGCTTTCCCAACTATTTTGGCTATCAGCGTTTTGGCAAAGATGGAGATAATTATGAACATGCCAAAAAAGTACTAAACGGTGAAATCAAAGAGCGCAATAAAAAAATGAAAAAGTTTTTTATCTCAGCCTATCAAAGTCACCTTTTTAATCTTTGGCTCTCTAAGCGTGTAGAAATTTCCAAACTTTTTGATTCATTTGATGAGAAAGAGCTAGATACACTTTTTAATTTTCCAATCGAAACGATTAGGCAAGTGAAAAATCAGCCTCATTTTTTCAAAATGCTGCCCGGTGAGCTGATGCACCACTACCCGCACGGACGGATTTTCATCTGTGAAGATTTAGCAGCAGAAGCACAGCGGTTTTTTGAGAAAGATATCACCGTCACAGGACTGCTTGCCGGTAAAAAAGCGACACATGCAACGGGTATCGCTGCCAATTTTGAAAAAGATTTTTCCAAAGAAGCCCAGCAGTTTGAGTCTCAGATGAACGGAACAAGACGTTTTGCATGGATCTGGGCAGAAGATCTGGAGATAGCCTATAAAGAAGATGAGTGGCAGGTAGAACTGAACTTTTCTTTACCAAAAGGCTCGTATGCAACAGTCCTTTTGGAAGAGCTGCTGCATACTATCACAGCATAAAAAACAGGGTATTCCCCTACTTCCTGCCAAATCCTACAGCATCTACTCTACCCTTCATACATCCTCCTCGTGCGTTTTTTGCCCCCTTTAATAACTCTTTTAGATTAGTCTCCGGGTCAATCTTGCCCTCTAAATTGATCTGCAATTCAGTAATCAGTCCTTTTTTGCACATCATCTTGACTTTTCTGCCAGCTCCTTTACCAAACGCTTTATCAAATGCCAGCATAACATTTTTTTTACTAAGCTGACGGCCAACATTGCGCTTAAACAGTTCCCTGACTGCAGAAGCGTTGATCTGTTTTACCAGCGCAATGGAATCTTCAAAATAGGCATCGGCTTTTTTGCCATAACAGGTACCGTGTTTTTTCCATTCATGATTTTGCAAACCACTTTTTGCCGCAGGCATCACAACTAATAATTCCTGGTAAAGCGCTTTGTCAAGTCTCACTTTAGGGTTTCCTTGACAATTTACATTGTTTCTAGGCTGCGGCCATAAACCATGCAGCGTAAAATGTGATGCAGCATAAGCGGTGGGTTTGACATTGCGGCACTCTCTTTTATTTTGATGCATTTGGCAAAAAGCATTTTGCCAGGAGATCGCCAACAGATTTTCTGTAGAGACTTTGTTCACTCTCTTATACTTATCATGATAGTTGGTATAAGCAAAACTGCCTACTGCCAAAAGTATGCTCATTAGTAACGTCAACACTTTTTTATTCATTATTTCTCCCATCTTTATGTTATAATCTCTTTTAAAACTGTTCACCATATAAAAGGATCTCTTAGATGATAAGTATACTACTTGAAGATAAAAGTATAGAAAACTTTAAACAACACTTCACTGCTTTAGAGCAAGAATGCAATGCTATCATCATCTTGGCATGTGATGAAAACGGTTTTGACCAAAAAGCACTTGATCCGATTCTGACAGCTTCTTTGGTCCCGGTTATCGGCGGCATTTTTCCTGCAATTGTTTATAAAAACAGACAATACAACCAAGGCAGTATCCTTTTGGGACTCAAAAATGCTTTTGATGTTACGGTTATCCACAATATTTCACAACAGAGGGATTATGACAGTGTCATTGAAGAGAAAGTCGGTATATTGGACAATACGATCAATACGGTATTTCTCTTTTTTGACGGTATCAGTCAAAATATCGACACCATTATCCAGTCAATCTTTAACAATTATGGACTCAGTGTCAATTATGTCGGCGGCTCTGCAGCAGGGAAAGATTTTCAAAAAAAACCTATTTTATTTTCCAATGAAGGGCTGCTGGAAGATGCATTGCTTTTTGCCGCAACTTCAGCTGAGAGTACTATCGGGGTCAAGCACGGATGGGAACCTGTAGAAGAGCGAACTTACCTGGTAACGCACTCCAAAGGTAATGTCATCTATGAGATAGATTACCAGCCCGCTTTTGAAATTTTCAAACAAGTGATAGAATCCCACAGCGGCAAAACACTTAAAACAGAAGAGTTTTTTGAAGTAGCCAGATCTTATCCCCTGGGTATCAACAGGCTCACAGGTGACAACATTGTCCGTGTGGCAAACCGGTTGAGCGAAGATTTTGCATTGATCTGTACCGGCGATGTACTGGAAAACAGTTCCATCCAGATCCTGCACGCCAACCAGACACAGTTGATCGATGCAGCTAAAAATGCTTCCACACTCAGTGAAAATAAATCCTATCAAAAAAGTTTCAAACTCTACATCGGATGCCTGGCGAGACTCTTGGTGTTGGGTGAGAATTTTTCTCAAGAGATTGAAGCCATTTATGCTGAAGATGAGCTTTTGGTTGGTGCGCTTTCTATTGGTGAGATTGCCAATAACAAAGACCATTACCTTGAACTTTATAACTCCACAGCCGTCGTCGCCAAGGTTGCTGATGTTTAGCAATTACCAACTTCAGACAACCCTCTATGAAATCTCCATGCATATAGGAACAAGTACCAATTCTACCGCTTTGGCAAAAGATGCACTCTCAAGTTTTATGCGGCAGCTCAATTGTTCCGGCGCACTATTGTGTCAAAAAAAACCATCCGCCTATAGCCATTATTATATGCTCCCGAAAAATCTTTTTTCACAAGCAAAAACAAAACAGTTTTTGGAAGATTTTTGTGCAGATGATCAACAAGATCTTGTCTTGGATACTGCCAAGCCATACAGGATCATCGAAAACAGACAAATCTATTATCATATCTTTAATCTTGAGGGATTTGGATTATTAATCCTGCTGCGCAATACTCACCCTTTTTCACAAACTATTGCCAAGGCACTGCTTCCCTTATGTAATAAATTTGCCAATGCGCTGTCAACAACTATTCAGGCAGAAAAAAATACTGATAACCTGATCAACTTCAAAACACTCATTGATACCATGAGTGAGGGGTTGGCACTTTTTGATGAAAATCTTAACTGTATCGAAATCAATCAGTCCGCTCTTGAAAAATTTGGTTATACCTATGAAGATGGTATCGGAAAACATATCTTTACCGTCATTTCGGATAAAGACCGGGGAAAACTGATGCATTTAAATCAACAAGCCCATGCTGAGTCAGAATGGACACTTTTGAGAAAAGACGGCACGACTTTTCCGGCATATGTATCCGGATCCAATATCATATACCAGGGGAAGGTATCCCGTATCGTTACCTTTTGGGATTTAACAGATCTCAAAGAAAAAGAGAAGCAGCTCTATGCCCAGTCAAGACTGGCACAAATGGGTGAAATGATCAGCATGATTGCGCATCAATGGCGACAGCCGCTGGGTGCCATCTCTGCTTCTATCATCGGTATCATCACCAAGATTCAGATGAAGAAATTTGACTTAGACACAAAAGAGGGACAACAGCTACAGGAAAAATATCTGATGCAAAAACTGGAGAAGATGTCCACCTATGTTGATCATCTCAGTACCACAATTGAAGATTTTAGAAACTTTTTCAAACCTAATAAAGAAAAAACAACCGTGAATTTGGAAGAAATCATTCATAAAGCCTTAAATATTGTCCATCCTGGCCTCCTGGATCATCATATCAATGTTTCTACTTCCATACACTTTAACCACAGCATCGAAACCTATCAGAATGAAATTTTACAGGCACTGCTCAATATCCTGAAAAATGCTATCGATCATTTCTCTACGGCTGATATCAGCCAGCCTGCTATCACAATCAAGGGCTATGAAGAGAAAGAAGCGTTTATTATCACCATCACAGACAATGGCGGGGGTATTCCCGATGCAATTATTGATAAGATTTTTGATCCCTATTTTTCTACCAAAGATGACAAAAACGGTACGGGGCTGGGGCTGTATATGACAAAAACAATGATAGAAGATCACTGTCAGGGAAAAATAGAAGTCTCAAATCATAATGGGGGTGCACGCTTTAAAATTATTTTTTAAAAATGCTTCAACTATTTTCATAATTGCCGATATTCACTATAAGAAAATGTGTGAGCGGGAAATTATGGATTTTAAAGAATTATACAAATATACACAGAACCTGCATCTGCTTTATGTTGAAGATGATGCAGGATTAAGAACAGAAACGGTAGAAATACTGGAAGATTTTTTTGCAAGTGTAGATGTATGTGATAACGGGAAAAACGGTTTAGAACAATACAAAACATTTTTTCAACAAAATAGTCACTATTATGATATCGTCATCACTGATATCAATATGCCGGTCATGAATGGCATCGAGATGTCAGAAGCAATCATGGACTATAACAGCAAACAGAGTATCTTTGTGGTCTCAGCCTACAATGAACCCCATTATCTGACCAAATTAATCAATCTTGGTGTCGATAAATTTCTCATCAAACCGCTGCAAACCAAACAGCTTGTGCTGGCACTTTATAAAAAATCCAAAGAAATTTACAACGAACACCTCTCCGATCTCTATCATGAAAAACTTGCCAATATGGCAATGACACTGGAAAAAGAAGTAAAAGAGCGTACCGAAGAGTTGGAGAAACAGCTCTCTTATGATGCACTGACAGGGTTGTACAATCGCCATCTCTTAAGCAGTGATCTCAAAACTGAGAATTTTACGATGCTTACCCTGGTAGATATAGACCGTTTGCAGTTTATCAATGATCTTTACGGTTCAGAAATCGGCAATCAAGTCATCATCAAAGTTTCCAATCTCCTCTCAAAATATGCCAAAGAAACCGGCTGTAAACTCTACCGCACATCAGGGGATGAATTTGCCCTGGCGCATACTTCTTTGCGTTATGAAGATGCTTTTTCATTTATCAACAAATTGTCTGAATCCACCACCAATCTACATCTGTATATGGAGGATATCGCCCAAGAAGTCAATGTAGATACCACGATGGGACTGGCACTTGAAAATGAGAATATTCTCACCCATGCAGATATCGCACTGAAACATGCCAAAAACAATCACCACCAATATGTTATCTATAATAATGCCCTCAATTCACTGGACAAAATGCAGGAAGTTGTCGAATGGAAAAATAAAATCGAAACTGCCATTTTGACCAATAATATCATTCCGGTATTTCAGCCTATTGTTGATCAAAACGGTACAATTTTAAAGTATGAAACGCTGATGCGTATGCGTGTAGTAGAAAGAGGTGTAGAAAAACTTATATCCCCTTTCTTTTTTTTGGATACTGCCGTAAAAACCAAACTCTATCCCCAGCTCTCTTATATCATCATCCATGCAGCTTTAGAGAGTCTCAAGAGGGGTGAACATACACTCACAATCAACTTGACCTACAATGACTTTACCAACCCTGAGATTATCAACCTGCTCACCGATACCTTAAGTCAATATTCCATTGGAAACAGACTGATCTTTGAAATCGTTGAGAGCGAAAATATAGGTGATTATGTGATGCTCAAAAACTTTATAGATCAATTTAGAACCTATGGTGTACGCATTGCCATTGATGATTTTGGTTCAGGTTTTTCATCTTTTCAGCACATCGTACAAACGTCACCAGACTATATCAAAATAGATGGTTCACTGGTCAAAGATATCGATACAGACTTGAGTTCACTCACGATTGTCAAAGCCATTGTAGAATTTTCCAAAGAACTGGGGATCTCTGTAATCGCAGAATTTGTACACTCTGAACATATCCTCACCATCTTAAAATCTCTAGGCATTAAAGAATTTCAGGGCTTTTACTTTTATGAGCCAAAACCACAACTCGTTGAAGAGAAAGAGAAAATTGAAAGTTGATTTCACTAGAAAGCGCCATACCAAGATAAACCCTGCTTAACCTTTATTTGTTATAATGCTTTAAAAATATAGATTTAGGGTTATCATGATAGATTTTGATGTTATTGTTATCGGCGGTGGGCATGCCGGGATAGAAGCGTCACTGGCCAGTGCGAGAATGGGTAAAAAAACACTCCTTGTGACGATACTGGTAGAGCGTATCGGTGCTGCATCCTGTAATCCTGCCATTGGTGGTCTTGCCAAAGGACATCTGGTCAAAGAAGTGGATGCACTGGGCGGTGAGATGGGAAAAGCAACAGATGCCACAGGCATACAGTTTCGTATCCTCAACGCTTCCAAAGGACCTGCAGTACGCGGCAGCCGTGCTCAAATTGATATGGATCGTTACGCCATGTATATGCGTGATATTTGTCTAAATACTCCCAATCTCACCATCAAACAGGAGATTGCTGATGAATTGATCGTAGAAGATAACTGCGTCAAGGGTGTCATCACACAGCTTGGCAACCATTATTTTGCACAAAAAATCATTATCACTTCAGGTACTTTTCTTGCCGGGCTCATTCATATAGGTGATAAAAAACAAAAAGCCGGGAGACAGGGAGAATTTGCCTCTTATGAACTGAGTGAAAGTATCAAATCCCTGGGATTGGACATCGGACGGCTCAAAACAGGTACCTGTCCCCGTATAGATGCAAAAAGTATCGATTTTTCCGTGATGGAAGAACAAGGTGGTGATACCACACCTCTTCCTTTCTCATTTGAAAGTGACAAAGAACATTTTTCACCAACACAATTACCCTGTTTTATCACATATACCAATGTTGACACACATTCGATCATCGCGGACAACTTTTACCGTGCGCCCATGTTTACCGGGCAGATAGAGGGTATAGGACCACGTTACTGTCCTAGTATCGAGGACAAGGTCAACCGTTTTGCAGACAAAGAACGGCACCATCTTTTTATCGAACCACAGACTATTGAAGCGACAGAATACTATATCAATGGGTTGACAACGTCTCTGCCTGTAGATGTACAACGTGATATCATTCACTCTATAAAAGGGATGGAAAATGCTAAAATTGTCCGTTATGGCTATGCCATCGAGTACGACTATATCAACCCTACAGAACTAAAGCATACCCTTGAAACCAAAAAAATAGCCGGGCTGTACATGGCAGGCCAGATCAACGGTACAACAGGTTATGAAGAAGCCGCCGCCCAGGGTCTGATGGCAGGTATCAATGCTGTTTTAGCCATAGATGAAAAAGAGCCGCTGATTCTTCGCCGTGATGAAGCCTATATTGGTGTATTGATTGATGATTTGGTCACAAAAGGCACCAAAGAGCCTTATCGTATGTTTACTTCCCGTGCAGAATTTCGCCTGCTTTTACGTGAGGACAATGCCGATATCAGACTGAGAGGATATGGCTATGATTTGGGTTTGGTGCAGAAAACAGCTTATGAAAAAATGATGCAAAAAGAGAAAAACCTCAAAGAAACACTGCTCTTTCTTGAGAACAACTTTATGACACCTTCTAAAGAGAATAACGCACTTTTAGCTTCACTTTATCAAAAAAAGATTGCTGACAAAGTCAACCTCAAAAGTATCATTGCCCGCCCAGAATGTACTACCCAAACACTTGAGATACTTGTACCCCAGACAAAAGAGTTTGATATTGCCAGTAAAGAACTTATCATGATAGAGGCAAAATATGCCAACTATATCAAAAAACAGCAAGAGCAGATCGATAAGATGAAAAACTATATCAATATTAAAATTCCATCTAATTTTGACTTTAAAAAAGTCAGCGGTCTCAGTCATGAAATCATCGAAAAATTTGAAAAAATCAATCCACCAACCCTCTTTGCTGCCTCAGAGATACAAGGAGTCACCCCAGCAGCAATTGATATCCTGCACATTTACATCAAGATAGACCAAAAGAAAAAAAGCGCTTGAGAAAACAGTAAAAAAATATGCTATAATACAGGTGAGGCATAGTAGATGATTGCTATCTATCATGATAGAGGAAAGTCCGGGCTGCTATAAGAGAGGATTCCATCTAACAGATGGCCAGGGCAACCTGAGGGCCAGTGCAACAGAGAGAAGACGGCTTATCGATTTTCATGAAAGAAATCGGGAGTCACGGTGAAAGGGTGAGGTAAGAGCTCACCAGTGGTTTGAGCAATCTTACCAGCTAGGTAAACCCAATCTGCAGCAAGAAGTGTATGGTATAACTCTTATAATTTCGCACTTCGCTAGAGGATTATCGTAAGATAATTTAGAGATAAATAATCATCCACGACAGAACTCGGCTTATCGCTATGCCTTTTTATTTGATGCGCTGTAAATAGCTAACAATCAACTTATCATGATAACTTTCATTTGCAATTGGATATAATATCACACAACTTACCATTAGGTTTAAATATGAAACTATATATTGCAACGGATCATGCGGCATTTTGCATCAAAGAGGATGTAAAAAAAATATTGACAGATTTAGGAAATGAAGTGATAGATTTGGGACCGGAGAATGATTCCCGTGTAGATTACCCTGATTTTGCACACAAACTTTGCACACAGGTTTTGGCAGATGAAGGCAGTCAAGGCGTGTTGATCTGCGGTACCGGCATCGGAATGAGTCTGGCTGCTAACAAGCACCATGGCATCCGGGCAGCACTCTGTCATGATGCTTACACAGCACAGATGGCACGAGAGCACAATGATGCCAATGTCCTTTGTTTTGGGCAGCGTGTTGTCGGGCTGGGCGTGATAGAGTCTATTTGTGAGAGTTGGTGTCACTATAATTTTGAAGGTGGAAGACACGCTGACAGAGTGGAGAAGATAGAGCTTTAGTATGTTTTTTTCCTGGATTTTTTATACCATTTCACTCTTTGCAATCATTTATCTGCTTATCAAGTTGAACTATACAAAATCCCTCTACGAAAAAGAGTTAAAAGTCAGCACCAAACAAAAAGAAGCCATCAAAGATGCCCAACTGCTGATTCGAAAGTATCGTACACAACTCCAACGCTCTATCGGCAATATTGACATCCTGACCGAAGAGCTGAACAAAGTGCGCAACGATATCAAATCTCTGCGGGCTAAAAACTCACAAACAAGACTGGAAAAAAGTCAACTGTCACAAAAAGTAAAAGAATTGGAAGAGCGCATAGACGCACTGATATAAAGGAGTAATCATGGGTATAGAAACAGTAGGATACATAGCATTTGGTATATTGGTAGCACTCTTTGGGGCTATCAAATTTTTTATGTTCAGGGATTAGATATGGAGACATTAAATATAGAAGACAAGGCATATTTGCTTAAAAATATCCGCGATATCAAAGACTTCCCCAAACCGGGTATTATCTTTAAAGATATCACCACACTACTGAATAACAAAGAAGCCTATGGCTTTTTGATGGATCATCTCGAACGTCGTTATAAAGAGATAGATATTGATTTTATCGCCGGCATTGACAGTCGCGGATTTATCTTTGGTGCCGCTTTGGCAGATAGATTGCATAAAGGTTTTGTTCCTATTAGAAAAGCCGGCAAACTGCCTTATACAACCATCAGTGAAAAGTATGCACTGGAATATGGCTTTGATGAAGTGGAGATTCATTTGGATGCATTTGCCTGTGAGAAAGAAAAACCACGGGTGCTGCTTGTTGATGACCTGATCGCAACAGGCGGAACAGCTGAGGCAGCGGCAACACTGATCAATAAAGCAGGTGCAGAGTGTGTTGAAGCCTGTATGCTTATCAATCTTGCCTTTTTAGAGGGCAAGCAAAAAATTGAAGCTATTACTCCGGTATATGCTGTATTGGATGTGGAATGATGTATATCCCAAAACCCTCTCCTTTCGATCCTGATGCAAATGGGCATTATGGTATATTTGGTGGACGTTATGTCCCCGAAACCCTGATTCCGGCATTACTCGAACTGGATAAAAATTATGCAAAAGTCCGCTTTGATGAATCTTTTTGGAAAGAAGTGGATTATTATTATAAGCAGTATGTTGGCCGTCCCAATCCACTCTATTTTGCAGCCAATATTTCAGAGGAAATCGGTGCAAAGGTTTATCTCAAAAGAGAGGATCTCAATCATACCGGTGCCCACAAGATCAATCACACCGTCGCACAGGCTCTACTGGCAAAAAGACTCGGCAAAAAGAAAGTGATCGCAGAAACCGGGGCAGGACAGCATGGTGTTGCCACGGCAACCGTAGCTGCTCTTTTTGGCTTGGAATGTGAAATATTTATGGGGGAAAAAGATGTCATGCGTCAAGAACTCAATGTATTTCGTATGCAACTGCTGGGGGCAAAAGTCCACGCTGTCAAAAGCGGGAGCCGTACCCTGAAAGATGCCATGAATGATGCCATTCGCCACTGGGTGACCAATGCCAGAGACACCTTTTATATCATCGGAACTGTAGCAGGTCCTCATCCTTACCCGATGATGATACGCGATATCCAGTCTATCATCTCCTGGGAAGCGAGGTCACAAATCCTGCAAGCAGAAAACCAGCTGCCTGATTTTGTCGTTGCCTGTATCGGCGGCGGCAGTAATGCCATGGGGATTTTTAATCATTTTTTAGAAGATAAAGAAACAACCTGCATCGGTATTGAAGCAGGAGGACTGGGACTGGACAGCAAGCATGGTGCCAGTCTTGCCAAAGGAAGCCCGGGTGTATTGCATGGACAGATGTCTTATCTGCTGCAGGATGAAGATGGACAAATTCTGGAAGCACACTCTATCTCTGCAGGTCTTGATTATCCTGGTATTGGTCCCGAGCATGCCTATCTCAAAGAACTGGGCGCTGCACAATATGAATCCATCACAGACGATGAGGCACTGGATGCTTTTGTATGGCTTTCACAAAAAGAAGGAATTATTCCGGCTTTTGAAAGCTCACATGCACTCGCTTATCTGAAAAAATTTGATCCACAACGCATCAAAGACAAACTGATTATCGTCAATCTCTCAGGCCGCGGAGACAAAGATATGATACAGGCCAAATCACTGCTAGACTTTGAAAATTAAAATATTAGGAAATAACGATGAAAATCACAGTAACACCCAAAAAACTTGATGCCATTCATGCTGATTGTGAGATAGTTCTCATCATCAATCAACAACTAAAGCACAAATGGGTCAAAGACCAAACAGATTTAAGCACACTGAACTTTGAAGCAAAAAGTGAAGAAAGTGCTTTTTTACCACATCAGCATAGAGTCTATGCCGGTGCCGATTCACTCGATCGTGATGAGATCAGACTGGCAGTCGCTGCAGCACTCAAAGCAATCAAAAACACCAACTACAAAACAATCAAAATAGGCTCCTACGTCAAAACCTGCCCGGCAATTTATACAAAAGCGATTGTTGAAGGTGCCCTTTTGGGTGACTATAGCTTTGATCGCTACAAGTCGAAAAAAGAGACTAAAATCCAAAGAGAACTCATCCTGTCACTGGAAGAGTATCATGATAAAGAGCTGAAACTGGAATCTGCTCAAAATGCTCTGGATGAAGCAACGATCATTGCCCAAGCAGCCAATTTGGCAAAAGATGTTGTCAATGCTGTTCCTGATGATATGACACCTGAAGCACTGGCAAATGAAGCACAGAAACTGGCAGATACTTTAGATAATGTTACCTGTTTTATAGGAGATGAACACTTTTTAGAAGAGCAAAAGATGGGTGCATTTGCTGCCGTAGCCAGGGCAAGTGCGCATAAACCGCGATTTATTCATCTTACCTACAAACCAAAAGATGCAAAAGAAAAATTTGTCTTTGTAGGAAAAGGATTGACTTATGACAGCGGCGGGCTCAGCCTCAAACCAAGTGAACATATGGTCAGTATGAAATCTGACAAAAGCGGCTCTGCTGCAGCGCTGGCTATTCTCAAAGGAGCAGCCCAGCTACAAGTGCCATTTGAAGTACATACTATCATCGGCAGCTGTGAAAACATGATCGGTGGCAATGCTTACAAACCGGATGATGTGCTTGTTGCTAAAAATGGTGTCACCATAGAAGTACGCAACACAGATGCTGAAGGACGCCTGGTATTGGCTGATTGTCTCTGTTATGCCTGTGAGCTGGAGCCTGACTATCTTGTTGATATGGCGACACTCACCGGTGCCTGTGTAGTCGCTGTGGGAGAATATACTACGGGCATCATGGGACATAACAGTGCGCTCAAAGATGAGATGCTGAGTGCTGCAGATAAAAGTGGAGAACTCAGTGCCACACTTCCTTTTAACCGCTATTTGAAAAAACTGATAAAAAGTGATATAGCTGATATTTCCAATATCGCTGCTTCCCGTTATGGCGGGGCTATCACTGCCGGACTTTTTTTAGACAACTTTGTTACAGATACAGTCAAAGACAAATGGCTGCACCTTGATATCGCAGGTCCTGCATTTATCGAAAAAGAGTGGGGATATAATCAGTCAGGTGCCAGTGGTGCCGGTGTGAGAATGTGTCTGTATTGGCTCAAAGAGCATACATACAAAATAAACAACTATCATGATAAAGATGAGGAGAAATAGATGGGTCTTAGTGTCGGAATTGTAGGACTGCCAAATGTTGGAAAATCAACTACGTTCAATGCCTTGACAAAAGCACAAAATGCAGAGTCAGCCAACTATCCTTTTTGTACCATAGAGCCAAACAAGGCGGTCGTGCCTGTCCCGGATCAGAGGCTTCATGAGCTGGCTAAAATCGTTAATCCTGAAAAATTACAATACTCTGTCATAGACTTTGTAGATATCGCCGGTTTGGTAAAAGGTGCAAGCAAAGGAGAGGGACTAGGCAATAAATTCCTCTCAAATATACGTGAAGTAGAAGTGATTTTACATATGGTGCGCTGTTTTGATGATGGCAATATTACCCATGTTGAAGGTGAGATCGACCCGCTCAGAGATGTCGAAATCATAGAGGGAGAACTGATATTTGCTGATCTTGAACAACTGGATAAAAAAATAGAACGCCTCACCAAAGATGCCAAGTTTAAAAAAGATGCCACTTCAAAACTGGAAGTAGCTAAAGAGCTGAAAAAACATTTGGATGATCTACAGCCTGTTTCAACTTTTGGTGACAGAGAAAATGAAATCTTTATTGAACTTGATCGTGAACTGCGATTTTTATCCAATAAAGAGATCATTTATGGTGCCAATACAGATGAAGATGGTTTACTTGAAGACAATGCCTATGTCATCAAGCTCAAAGAGCATGCTGCCAAAAGTGGTTTTGATGTCATCAAGCTTTGTGCCAAGATAGAGGAAGAACTAGTTGCCCTTGAGGACGAAGAAGCAGAAGAATTTTTAACAGAGCTGGGTGTGCAGGAATCGGGGCTGGAACAGATCATCCATACAGCTTTTGCCAAACTCGGACTTATCTCTTATTTTACTGCCGGAGTCAAAGAGGTACGCGCCTGGACGATTACCAAAGGCTGGAGTGCCCCAAAAGCAGCTTCAGTGATACACAATGACTTTGAAAAAGGCTTTATTCGGGCAGAAGTGATCGCCTATGAAGACTTCATCGCCAACAATGGTGAGAATGGAGCCAAAGAAGCAGGAAAAATGAGACTAGAAGGAAAAGAATACATCGTCGAAGACGGTGATGTGATGCATTTTAGATTTAATGTATAAAAAAGTGTCAGCTTATAAATAAACTATAAGCTGACATAAAAGGTATTTGGAAGGTTGAAATCAACCTCCTAAACCGCCTGTTGAACCAGTACTACCTGTTGAACCAGTACCACCGGTTGCACCTGTTTGTACATCATTGTCTTCAACATCTTTATTCTCTTCAACAAAAAGATAAACATCTGATGGACAATCCAATGCATCAAGATCTACATTGACTACTGCTTGCTTCACACCATCTTTTACTTCATACGCTGCGATAGTAGTCTCTTTCCACTCAGTACCTATGATATTACCTGCTGCATCTTTTTTAACGATGAGAACCAGTACTTTGCTTCCTACAGGAGCTGTATCTGGATTAACATAAACAAAGTAACCAAAGCCACTTGCTGTTTGGATGCCCTCTTTATCCAATGAACATTTTACATATGTTTTAAATGAACAGTCACAACTGTCAATTGTAGCTGAAGAGACAGAAACAAAGCCAGCATAACGCATCTCTTTATCAGCTGCTGTAGATTGTTTATTATCTTCTTCAAGCTTGTCAAATGCCGCTTTGACAGCATCAGAATCATTATAATCTAATTGTTTACCATCTTCTTTGCCACATCGTCTTTTAAAATCAATTGTACAAGGATCTGCTGCAGTACAATCTTCACCATCTTTAATCACTGGATTTCTCACTGTAATTTCTACATTTCCAGCATCAGGGTTTGTTGCTACAACTGCGCCACTTTTAGTTAATGAGATTGAACCATCATCATTTTTGGCAACACCAACACTCGACACTGGTACTTTACTGTCATCAATCACCTGTTTTACAGTTGGAGTGCTGCTGCTGTTACAACCACCCAACATTAACATTCCTGCCAGTACTGATGCTGCAACTGAACTAACTACTATACTTTTCTTCATTAAACTACTCCTTAATTATTTAAATTTTTTAATTCTTCACTATAATATCAAATCTAATATTAATTTAATATAAACCTATATCGGCCACAATGCAAAATACTTTAGAGCATTTAGCAAAATACTATAAAATAGGCATTTTATAGCTTTAAAAATTAAATATATTTAATTTTTCTTAAAAATAAATATAAACTCTAAACTTAAATTAAATTATTTTTTATCTAAAAAAATTAAATATATTTAATTAACTTAAAAATTTTGTCTATTTTATTCTCTTACTCTCTTTTTTATGCTTATTTCTCTACAATCACCCAATCATTAATTATTTAGAGGAATGTTGAAGTTATGAAAAATGTCGTTCTTATCCTGGCACTGCTTTTGACTGCTGTTGCCGCGCATGCTCTCTCGCAGGAGCAAATCGCACAAATGGTTTCCCAAAATCCCGCACTGCTAAACAGTCCGCAGGCACAAGCTTATATGTCCAAACAGAATCCTCAGGGAAAAAGCCCAAAAGAATCAAAAGCAAATCTTCCACAAGTTGAAAACAATATCTCAAATACATCTGACATGTCTGCATCTGATGAAAGTTACAATGATGAAAATATGCGAGATGACTCATTTTCAATGACAGGCAAAAATGACTCACTTGCTGAAACACAAAAAACGGATGAAAATCTTTTGATCCAAAAAACAAAAGATGAAAACATGTTGCAAGATGGCTCACTCAGACTCACTCCCCTGCAATATAAAAGTGAAAATGCCATCATCAAAAGAATAAAATCAGCACAGACATTAAGAGAGCACAAAAGACTAAAACGTTTTTCAAATGAGTTTTTCAGAAATAAAAATAAAATAGCACAAAAAAATATCTCCACTCCAAAAGATTACACTTTGTCCCGTGGTGACGAACTTACTTTCTGGATTTATGGGAAAAATGAAAAGAATTTTTCCCTTGTCATTAACAATGAAGGCAATATCGATATCCCTGAGGTGGGGCCGGTTCGTGTTGCCGGAGAGAGGTTTGCTGATGTAAAAGAGTTACTGACCAATTACCTCTCAAGTTCTTACAAAAACTCAAAAGTTGTTGTCAATCTCGATGCTTTTTCCAATGCACAGGTCACGGTCACCGGATTCGTTAATGCTCCGGGAATTTATAATACCACCTCTGTCTCCAGCGTAAAAGATATCCTTATAGAAGCACATGGCGTAGGCGATATCGGTTCGGTACGTGATATCTATGTCAAAAGAGATGGCAAAGTCATTGCCAATATAGACTACTACCACCTTCTTGCAAAGGGTTTGACCCATGGTGACCTGGTTCTCAAACCCAATGACACCATCTATGTACCCCGTGCTCATGGCCTGGTTTCTATAGAAGGTGCTGTTTATAAAGAAGCGATCTATGAGATAGAAGCGGGAGAGAGCCTGGCACATATATTAAGATTTGCCGGTGGTCTTAAAGCACAGGCTGATGGCTACAGTATCCAGATCAAGCGCTACAGCCGCAATACAGAGATTCAAAACCTCACTCTTACCATGCAGGAGGCCAGACGCTTTAAACTCAAAGATGGTGATGAAATCTATGTAGATGGGCTCAATATCACCAATGACAACTACATCCTCATAACCGGTAATGTTGTGCGTGAAGGCAAACGGGAATTCAGCCAAAACGGTATGCGTCTCTCTACACTGCTGCACAATGAAATCAAAGGAGATAAACTCAATTCCTTTTTCCTGGAAGACACACGTTTTGATTATGCGATGATCAAACGTATAGGTGAAGATTTACAGACCAAAATATTTCATGTCAATTTGCAAAATGTTTTAGACGGACAGGAAGATTTTTTACTGGAAAATCGAGATGAACTCTATGTTTTTAATACACTCGATACGGGTACAGCACCCTTTGTCACTATCAGTGGAGACCCCTTGATTAAAGAAGGCAAGTACATCTTTCATGAGGGAATGACTATTTCAGATTTGATCAATCAGGCTGGTGTCAAATCACCTTATGATCAGGAAAAAGTAAAAATTGTTTCCAAACAGAATAATGAAGGTATATCCTCAGTAAATATCATCAACATGGAAAACACGCCTGAGTTTGCACTGCATGAGAGAGATGCTGTAACACTATTTAATATCAATGCAACCCATCCCCTGCAAACAGCCACTATCAGTGGAGAAGTAGTGAAATCAGGATCTTATGAAGTTTCTGATGCCATGAATCTGATGGATTTTATAGAGAGTGCCGGCGGTTTGAGTGAAAAAGCCTATCCTAAAGAGTGTGAAATCATCCGTTATCACCTGGAAAATGGTGAAAGAAAAAAGAAGATATTCAAAGTAGCCCTTGATAAAGCAGCAAGCTTTTTAATACAGCAACATGATCAAATCACTATCAAACGTATTCCAAACTGGTATGACAGACAAACTGTCACCCTGAGTGGAGAAGTGAAATTCCCCGGGACATATGTCATCCATTCAGGTGAAAAACTGGATTCGGTTATCAAACGTGCCGGAGGATTTACCAAAGAAGCCTTTTTATATGGTTCCGTCTTTACGCGAAAAGATGTACAAAAGCTGCAAAAAGAGAGTCTGCACAATGAACTCTCCAAACTAAAAGAGCAGGTGATCTTGATCAATGTACGAAACAGTTCTGACAGAAAAAAACAACCCGCTGATATAGGTGGAATTGTTGCTGCTGTCGATTCCCTGATCAAAGAGGCAAAAAAAGTAAAGCCAAAAGGTAGAATTACGATCAATTTGGAAGATGATTTAGAAGCTTTTAAACAAAGTCCGAGTAATCTTGTCCTAAAAGATCAAGACACATTGGATATACCATCATTTAATGATACTATCATTGTGAATGGAGAAGTGATGCAGCCTTCAGCACTGACGTATAAAGGTGATAACATTAACACTTATATTAGAAGCAGTGGCGGGTTGACCCACCTGGCTGATAGTGAACATATCTATGTGATTCATGCCAACGGAGAAGCCAGAAAAGCGGATCTAGGCTCATTTCTCTTCTCTTCCAATGATGTAGAGATACAAAAAGGAGATGTTATCGTCGTGCCAAAACAGTACTATTTTGATACCAGGGGTATGGATATCACCAAAGATATAGCTGATATTTTCTATAAAATTTCACTCACAGTGGCCGCTGCGCATACTGTTGGTGCACTATAAAGAAGCATTGATGCAGCCATATTCTAACCAAGCACCATACATCGAAGAAGATGAAATTGATTTAAGAGAGCTTTTTGATACAATTTGGGGAAATAAATTTAAAATTATTTTTCTGAGCATACTAATAACCTCTTTGGCACTGATTTATGCACTGACAAAGCCCAATAGCTATAGTTCGCAAACCATTCTAATCCTCAAAGAGCAGAGCAAACCCAGTCTGGGAGGCGGGGCAGCAGCGCTTGCTTCTATGGCGGGTATCAGTCTTGGAGGAGGAGGAAGCAGTCTGGATGTAGGTGCACTTTTTAAAAACCTGATTAGTGATTTTGCCTTTAACAAGGGTGTCATCACGCGCTACCATCTGGATCAGAAACTCTCTGATGAAGCGATGCAGAAAAATATGGTCTATGTCTTAAATGGACGAGAAATGCGCCATACTATCGCATCAATATTTTCATCAAAAAAAACAGAGGATAAAACAGAGGATGAAATTATCTATGACACTTTTAAAAAAATAAAAGATATCATCTCAACTTCTACAGACAAAGAGTCAGGTGCCATTACCCTTTCTGCAACCCTCGAAGATCGCTTTTTAGCCAAAGAGCTGGTCAATATCTATCTTAGAGAGATGAGTAACTATATCAAAAAGCTGGATTTAAAAGAGATCGATGAGCAGGTAGCATATTATAATAACGAATTGGCATCAACGACCAGTTTGGATCTCAAAGCCAATATCACAGATCTTCTCTCCGCCCTGGTCAAGAAAAAAGTACTTTCTCAGGCTGGAGAGTTTTATATGGTCAAACAACTCACCAAACCAGAAGTTGCCTATATCAAAGATAAAAAGAAACCAAAACGTGCTCTTATCATCATTGTAGCATTTATAACATCCATTATATTAGGTATATTTTTGGTGTTTTTTAATGAGTTTTTAAAAAATACCAAAGAACGAAAAAGTGAATTATCATTCTGATAAACGACACTATCATGATAGAGAGGAAAAACTATGCCATATAAAAGAATAGTAAAAATTCTGCTGCTGCTTGCAATCTCCTTACAGGCAGATCGTATCTCGCCTACAACACTGGATGTACGCGTATTTAGCCTGCCCGAAAACACTCTCACACTGCATGCATCGTATAACCGTGTCAATGATGGACTCGATATACTGAAATTCAATAAACATGAGGGCTTATTGGATGATACGACAGGATATGATCTAGGAGTGGCATATGGCTATAATACATTTATCTCTTTTTATTATCATGCCCAGCTACTCAAAATCAATTATGCAAACAGCAAGCTGAATAATCTGCAAAATGAACTTTTTGCCCGTATTAATCTCTACAATTCTCCTCACTATACCTTTGATGCTCTCAGTTTTGATCTGGGGTTTATCCATGACAGTGCAGATAAATTGGACTCTTTTGCTACTGTTCATCTCAATGATTCCAGTGACAGTTCATTTTATCTCAGATCCATTATCGGTACCAAACTAGGTTCTTCTTTACTCAATTTTTATGCCGGTTATAAATTTGGTTCTATTGATTCCAGTATCGATGCTCTGGATGTGAGTCGTGATGAAAAAGCGGTTTTTGCCGGTGTGGACTACACACTGGAAGCAGGTAATTTTATCATCGATGCAGACTATCAGTATATGCGTCTTTTTGGCAGAGGAAGCGGCCTTAGCCTCAATAATCATAACTCTATTTTCAAACTCAATATTGCCAGAGCTATAAGCCAGCGCTTACTTGTTTTTATTGGACTAAATACCATGTCCAATCAATTTAACGGTCTCATCCCCTATCTTTACAATACCCAAACCCAAAGTGATTTTGATCAAAAATATGCTTATCTCAGATTTGGTTTTGTTTACAATTTTGACCTCTCTACTCTCTTAAAAAAGTAATTCCTGCTCTAACTCTTCTGATGCACTTTTTGCATCGTTGGGTGGAGCTGATATATCAGTAAAATATTCATTTTGACCAGCTGATTTTTTCACTACTCTCACTCCTTTTGGAATATCAAACTCTCTTTTCATCTCAGGATGCAGTTTCAGATACTCACGATAAAACTCGGAAAATGCCGGTGCAGCCGCTTTACCACCCGTCTCTTTTGCCATCTTTGCGTTATTGTCTTTACCAAACCACACGATCGTTTCTATTTCAGGAGAATAACCGCAAAACCAGGCATCTTTGTAAGCATTGGTCGTACCTGTTTTACCCGCCAGAGCCAAGCCCTTCACCGCTGCACGGCGTCCAGTTCCGCGCTTAATCACATCTTCCAGGATGGACGTTATCAAAAAACTTTGTGCTGCAGTAGTCACATTACGTTCAACTGTATGATAGATTTTCACACCACCATCCTCAGAACGTACTTTTTTGATAAGCATAGGCTCGACTTTTGTCCCCTGATTGGACAAAATCGTATAATCCCCGGCAAAGGCAAAAGGTGTGATTGAAAAAGTACCCAGGGAGATTGACAAATCAGAAGGAAGATTTTTAAATCCCATCTCTACCAATGCCTGATGTACCGTTGAAAGCCCCATTTCATTGACCATGTTAATCGTTGCCAGATTTCTCGAATGTACCAAAGAATTCCGCAGTGTAATCAACCCTTCAAAGTTTTTCTCATAGTTTTTCGGCCGCCACTCTTTCTCTTCATCCTGATCCTTATAAGAAAAACTGCGTGAAATATCCGTTAACTTGCTTTGTGTTGAATAACCTGCATTAAGTGCACTCAGATAAATAAAAGGCTTGAAACTGGACCCAGGCTGCCTTTTGCCCTGTATGGCACGATCAAACACACTTTTGTTATAATCCACGCCACCCACCAACGAGAGCACTTCACCGGTTTTATTTTCCAAGACGACCATTGCCCCGTTTAAATCACTGTAATCAACCGGTTCTTCGGCTGTTTTGTTATATTTTTCCCCTCGGCTCAATATCCCTTCATAGGCATGTTTTAAAGCCTCTTTTGCAATTTTTTGTGCTTCCAGATCAATTGTCGTATAGATCTCATACCCGCCTGTCCTGATATCTGGATAATCTGATTTTAAACGTTTTAATACTTCATTGGTGATGTACGGTGCTCTATTTTGGGTTAATGTATCATTATAGATCTTTGGTCTCAGTGCCTGATACTTTTCAAGCTCATCTTCACTGATCCAGCCCAATGTGTACATCCTCTGCAAAACTGTATTTGCCCGAGAGAGGGAGAGATCCAGATGGCGTGTAGGATCATAAGCACTCGGACGCTGCGGGATACCTGCCAATATCGCAATTTCTTTAAGATTTAAATCACTTAAATCCTTTCTAAAATACCCCTGCGCGGCTGTTTTTACACCATAATATCGATGACCGTAATAGACTTCATTGAGATAACGCTCCAATATCTCTTCTTTTGTCAATTTATGCTCTATTTTAAGTGCCAACATAGCTTCATTGATTTTACGTTTTAATTTTTTTTCATTACTAAGCAGTGTCAATTTGACCAGTTGCTGTGTTAAAGTACTTGCACCTTCTTTGAGTTTCATATGTTTGATATCTTTCATCGCGGCACGTAAAATCGCTTCTATATTGATTCCCGGATGCTCAAAAAATGTCGTATCCTCAATCGCTACCAAGGCTTCCACCATACGTGGAGGAATTGCTTTAAATGGAACATAATAGCGGTGCTCTTTTCCAAATACATTAGAAATCAATTCCCCGTTTCTGTCATAAATCTTTGTGGTCAGAGCGGGATTATAATGGATGAGTTTATCAACATCATATTTTAACTGTGAAGAGATATAAAAATATCCACCTATCACTGCTGCTATCATGATAATAAAAAAAAGACCTATCACACGTAAAAATATTTTCATTCTCTAAAACCTCTATGTTTAAAGTTTGATGTTATCAATGCCTTGGAGTAAGACTCTTTGGGTGCTGCCAGCACATCACTGATTAAACCCCGTTCAATAATCAAACCCTCTTTTAAAATTGCCACTTCATCACATAACATCTGTGTTATCTCAATCTCGTGAGTCACAAACAGTATCTTGTATCCCATCTGCTTTTGCAGCCTCTTTAATAGTATCATGATAGCCTTTTTTGTCTCAGAGTCAAGAGCAGTAGTCGGTTCATCCAGCAGCAAGAGCTGTGGTTTTGATGAAAGTGCCATTGCAATGACCACACGCTGCAGTTGACCACCACTCAATTCACTGGGGTACCTTGAGAGTAAACTCCCATCCAGTTCAACCATCTCTAGATACTTTATTGCTTCAGATTCTTCTAGAAAAAACTGCTCTCTGATGCGTGTCAGCGGTGAGAGTGCCGTAAAAGGATTTTGTACCACAATAGCGATATTTTGACCCGGAGATATTTCAAAATCACCGGTATAGGACAAATCAACATCCAGACTCTTGGGCAGCATAGACAACAGCGCTTTTAATGTCAGGGATTTACCACTGCCGCTCTGCCCTACCAAAGCCAGTGAATCTTTGATCTCAAAAGCGATATCTACCAGTACCTTGTCTTCATATTGTATCAAAAGTTTTTTTACTGAAAAATTCATCCCACTGCCTCTTTGAGCTTGATTAAGAAATCCCTGAGGCGTTTTTCATCCACATTGAGTCTCAAAATGACTCTCAAGATTGCTTTTTTAACCGTTGGCGGTCTGATAGCACCTATCAAAAATCCTTCTTTCAGTGCAAACGCTTTCAGTGCCATCACTTTAGCACTGTCACCAATTTCTATCTTTAAAATCAACCCTTCCAAGTCAACATCAAATATCTCTTTTACCAAAGCTTTGCGCGCTTCTTTTTTGGCTGCAAACAGATCTTTTTTTACTTCAACCTGCAAAAAAGCCTGATGGGCCAAAGCGATGTCAAAAACAGAAGGTGCTGTTGCATAGATAACCGCTTTGGCACGATTGAGTAAAAAGGTGATAACTGCATCACTGGCCAGGATATAAGCGCCATAACTTCCCATCGCTTTACCCAGTGTTCCCATCTTGATATGGTTGGGTTTTGGTATGATATCATGATAAGAGAATATCCCCAAAAAGTCATCTCCAAGTACACCCACACTGTGTGCTTCATCAACAATCAACAGAGCTTTCATCTCATCACATACAGTAAAGATCTCTTTTTCTAGCAGATCCCCACCCATGGAGTAAATCCCTTCGACCGCTACAATGGCACGCTGATAGGTATGACTTTGCAGTAACTGGCGCAAATGTGCAGCATCATTGTGCCTGAAAAAAAGTACTTCACAGGAGAGGAGTTTTGAAGCAAGCATGCCACTGGCATGATACTCTTCATCCAAAATCAAAATATCTTTTTTACGCGGCAGGGCTTCGATGAGTGAGAGATTGGCTAAAAATCCACTACCGACAACCATCGCTTCTTCAAAACCGCTGCGCCACTTGAGATAATTTTCAAACTGAAAATGTATATCATGATAGCCATTGACCAGTTGCGATGCTTTAGGAGAATGAGAGCGACAGTTTCGCACTGCTTCTACCGCTTTGTCAAAGATTTCAAAATCCTCTGCCAAGCCCAGATAATCATTGGAAGCCAAATCTGTCAGTTTGGTATCATAGAGCTCTCTACTGCGGTAAAGGTTGGCTTTTTGCAGCGCTTTTAACTCTTGACTATACATCGATAAACGGGAGCAGCTTTTCGATTCCCAGTCCCATTGCATTACTTTCCAGCCCCTTCACATGCTGGATATAAGGTTTACAAAATCCTTCTACCATACATGCTCCTGCTTTGCCCTGCCACTCTTCCGAATCCAAATACGCCTGCAATTTCTTTTCCTCAAATCGAGAAAAAGTATAATCAGTAGAAGAGATATCCAAAAAGTAGAGTGACTTTGAGGCATAAATCATACAGGTGATGATAGAGGTCACAGAAGCACTTTGAAGCTCTAAAATATACCTGGCATCTTCTCTGTTTTTTGCTTTTCGCAAAATCTTTCCCTGGGCAGTTACTACTGTATCTGCTACAAGAATAGGCGTATCCAGTCCCATCTCTTTTAAACAGGCTTCATATTTTCCCAGTGTGGCCTGATAGACAAAATTTTTAGGAGTTGTAGCAACAATACGCTCTTCATCAAAATCGCACCCCTTCTGCACAAATACCACACCTGCCTGCCGCAGTATAGAAGCACGTGACTCAGAATTTGAAGCGAGGATGATCATGATAAAACTATGCCTTCTCGAGCATCAAGCCAAAATAAAGCGCTGAGAGCCCTAAAAAAACATTAATGGTAAAAAGATAGTGCGCTATCAGCCGGATATTGTCTTTTGCCTGCGGTGAATCACTGGCAAGACAGCGTTTTTTTGCTTCAATGATTTTATAATACCCAAATAAAAAATTGAGAAACATCAAAACCCAAATCGCTTCTTTGGTACCTACAATGGCGCCCAGTGTAGGGTCTTTTCTCTCATATCCTTCCCCTATCTCCATCACTATGCCACTAAGAGCCAGCAGGATAATAAAAGGAAAAAGAGCATTAAAATAACGTCTTAATGTCCGCAAAGAAGTGCGGATCATCATTTTTTCATTGGGTATCTGCTTGAGTGAGGGATAAACTGCTACGATAAACATCGCCATACCACCTATCCAGACTACTGCAGAGATCAGGTGCAGAGGAATGATAATAAAAGCAAAATCTGCATAAAATGTTTTAATCAATTAAGACTCCAATGCCTTTTGTATAAATGCCAGGGCTGCTTGTTGGGCTTCCTCTATCTTGGAAGCATCTTTCCCACCAGCCTGGGCAAAGTCGTCACGGCCACCACCGCCGCCGCCTACTACAGGAGCCACCGCTTTGATCCATTCCCCTGCTTTGGCATGGGCATTTTTGATACCGGCTGCCATCATCACTTTTTCACCTTTTTTTTGTAAAAGCATCACAGCAAGAGATTCTTTTTGATTTTTAAGCTCATCAATCATCGCTTTGATGTCACCATTTTCTACGACAGCAACCGCCACATCAGTCTCGCCTATTTTTTGCATCTCAATCTCTTTTTTTGAGCTGGAAAGAGCACTTTGAAGCTCAGACTTGAGTGTTTTTATCTCTGTTTTTAAGCGTTTCACACCCAATAGAACATCACTGTTTTTGACTTCATGCTCTGCCTCAACCAATGCTTTTCTGATACCTTTGGCGTAAGCATAAGCTGCACGGGAACAGACTGCTTCTATCCGTCTTACCCCCGCACTTACACCAGATTCTTTGGTAATAAAAAAGGCTCCAATTTCTGCAGAGTTACCCACATGGGTACCCCCGCACAATTCTTTACTGACCTCGCCTACAGAGACAACCCGAACCTCATCACCATATTTTTCACCAAAAAGCGCCATTGCACCACTCTTTTTTGCTTCTTCTATACTCATGATTTCTGTCTTTGCTTCTAAGCCTCTGGCGATGGTATCATTGACAAAATCTTCAATTTTTTGTAACTCCTCAGCCGTGACAGCTTTTGGATGCGAAAAGTCAAAACGCAGTCTGCTGGCGTCATTGAGTGATCCCGCCTGCGACACATGTTCACCCAAAATAGTTTTCAATGCTGATTGCAGCAGGTGGGTGGCTGAATGGTGTCTGGCGATCTCTTTTCTATCTTCTGCAACCACTGCTTCTACCTTATCCCCAACCTTCAACTCTGCTGAAGTTTCCACTTCTGAGAGATTGAGTTCAAAAAATTTCCTCGTATCCAATACTGTGGCTTTTGCACTCAATGTACCCTTATCCCCGCTTTGTCCGCCACTCATCGCATAAAAAGGTGTCTTATCCAAAAAGACCCACCCTCTGGCACCCGCTGGCAGAGATTTCACTTCCTGATAGGCTTCATCTAACAAGGCCAATATCAGCGATTCTTCTTTTACATGGGTATAACCGACAAATTTATTGCTGCCGAATTTTTCCAGCAATGCTTTAAAGTCACCACTGACCACATCATCTCCACTCCCTTTCCAGGCTGCTTTTGCACGTTCTCTCTGTGCCTGCATCAAGGTATCAAAAGCATCAATATCTACACTTTTTCCTTCTTCTCTCAACATATCCTGTGTCAAGTCCAGTGGAAAACCAAAAGTATCATAGAGTTTAAATGCAACTTCTCCTGAAAAAACAGCCTGCGTATCTGCCAACTCTTTTTCAAAAAGTTCAAGACCCGATGCAATCGTTTTGAAAAAACGCTGCTCTTCCAGACGAATAATCTCTTTGATGTTGTCCGCTTTTTCAATCAAATAAGGATATTGTTTACCCATCACACTGTTTAAAGTATCCACCAGTTTATACATAAACGGCTCTTTGATACCCAGAAGATATCCATGCCTTACCGCTCTTCTCAGTATCCGGCGCAGTACATATCCACGCCCTTCTTTATCAAAGTTCACTCCCTGTGCGATCAAAAATGAAACAGATCTGATATGATCAGCGATTACTCTGAAGCTGGCACCTTCTTCATAGATATATCTCTTTTTGGAGAGTGCAGCAACCTCTTCGATCAATGGCATAAAAAGAGAAGAGTCATAGTTTGAAATTTTTCCTTCCATGATTGCCACTACACGTTCCAGTCCCATACCTGTATCTATGGACGGCTTAGGGAGTGGATTGAGCGTTCCTTTTGCATCTCTCTCATACTGCATGAAGACCAGATTCCAGATCTCTAAAAAACGGTCTCCATCTCCTCCCATCCTGTCTTCAGCAGAATGAAAGTGCTCTTCTCCCTGATCATAAAAGATTTCTGAACAGGGTCCACAGGGGCCTGTATCGCCCATCTGCCAGAAATTATCCGCATCACCCAATCGCATAATCCGCTCACCTGCGATATGTTTTTTCCATATCTCTTCAGCTTCATCGTCACTCTCATGCACTGTCACCCATAATTTGTCTACAGGCAGTTTTAATACTTCAGTGATAAATTCCCAGGCATAAGCGATAGCTTCTTCTTTAAAATAGTCCCCAAAAGAGAAATTACCCAGCATCTCAAAAAATGTATGGTGCCTGTTGGTATAACCGACATTTTCAAGATCATTGTGTTTTCCTCCGGCACGGATACAGGTTTGGGAACTTGTTGCTCTGGGCGGATTCGGCGCAGGTACCTCACCTGTAAATATACTCTTAAAAGGCACCATACCCGCGTTGGTAAAAAGCAGTGTAGCATCATCGGGCACCAGCGGAGCACTGGGACGCAGTGCATGCCCTTTTTGTTCAAAAAAGTGTAAAAACTCAGCTCTAATATCCATATCAACGTTTCCTAATTACATAAAATGGAGATATTTTATCGAAATATAACTAAAAGCAATTGTCCACATACCAAGATGACAGCCAATGAAGGCAAAATGTGCTAAACTCTAACCCAAATATTTTAGTAAAAAGTATCATCATGCGCTTAAAAAAACTGCTCAAAGAAGCTCTCATCACTCTCTTTCTCGCTTTTATACTGGTCAATGTGATCAGTTACTTTAAAAAGCCTGAACTCACTTTTAGCACACTGCCAAAGATGCGTATCCCGGTAGTAAACGGGCCGGAGTTTGATACGGTACATTATCATGATAAGCCACTTATCGTGCATTTTTGGGCCACATGGTGCCCTACGTGTAAACTAGAGATCTCTAACTTTAACACTATCGCCAAAGAGTACAACCTCATCACTATCGCAGTACAATCAGGAGATAATCAATCACTAAAGAAGTTCATGCAAGAGAGAGGATTATCTTTTGCACTAATCAATGACGCACAAGGGATTCTGGCTAAAAAATTTTCTATCAATGCCTTTCCAACAACACTGATCTTTGACAAAGATGGCAAGCTGGCATTTGCAGAAGTGGGCTATACTGCCACGTGGAGTTTGAAGCTTCGTATGTGGTGGCTTAGTCTAAGATAGCATCGACAATCTTTTTTGCACCCTCTTTTTCTATCATGATAGAGAGTCCTTCACTCATCTTTTGGATATTGGCATCAAAGATATCTTCTAAAACAGCAGGCGTTATATCCGCTTGTTTCACCATCAACGCTAGATTTTTATCGACAAGAAACTTTGCATTATGGTACTGATGGTTTCCTGCAGCGTAGGGATAAGGGATAAATAGGGCAGGCAATTGTGACGCTGACAGTTCCCATACCGTACTTGCCCCCGCACGACATATCGCAAAATCCGCCTCCTTTATCTTCTCTTCTAAAGCATTGGTAAAATCAAACAAGTCCACCTCTATTTTGTTATCATGATAGAACTTTTGGCACTTTTGAAGGTCTCTTTGTCCACACTGATGGATGATATGTATCTTTTTTTCTTGTAGCGTTTTAGCGACACTCAGTGCAAAATCATTGATCGCTGAAGCCCCTTGACTGCCACCAAGAAAAATCATCGTCTTGATCTCTGTTCTCACCCGTGCATTGTTAAAATAGATATCCCGCACGGGATAATCTTTGATCACACTATCATGATAGGAAGAAAAGAGCATCGTCGCTTTGGGTGCTAAAAGTTTATTGAGTCGTCCCATCACAGCGTTTTGTTCATGGATATAAAACTTTTTGTGCATCATGATCGCAGCAAATGAAGCAGGTGCAGCAGAGTACCCGCCTACCGAAAAAACTGCTTCTATCTTGTATCTTTTAAAAATCCCTCGCGCCTTCATCATCGCTTTAAAGATACCAAAGAGTGCTCCCAGTTTGGCAAGCCCTTTTTTATTGACCACGCCTGAAGTTTCAAAAAAGTACTTCGCACTCCAGCCTGCATCTTCTTCAAACCATGCCCGATCCTGCCCATAGGTAGAACCGATAAAGAGTGGTTTGATGCCACGTTTATTGAGTTCTTCTTTGAGCGCTTTTGCGATAGTGAGATGTCCGCCTGTACCGCCTCCTGTGATAGCGATATTCATAATCTCACCTTCTTACTCAACATCAATACCATTCCGATTGCCACAGCATGCGCCACCAAAGATGACCCTCCGTAACTGAGAAGTGGCACGGCTATACCCTTGATCGGTGTGATACCCGTGATACCATAGGCATTGATAAAAAATGCCAGAGAGATAATCAGCCCAATCCCCATAACAAAGAGTGACTCCATCTTGTTTTCCAGACGGTTGGCAATCTTGAAAATCCTAAATACCATAAAAAAGAAAAGCCCGATTACTACACTCAGTCCAACAATACCGATCTCTTCAGCCATCCCTGCCAGTACAAAATCAGTATGCACTTCTGTCAAAAACCCCAGTTTAATCGTACCATTTCCAACCCCTTCTCCCAAAAAACCACCATTTTTAATCGCATAAAAAGAGTTCGATATCTGATAGGGTTCGATGGTATCTTTCACGCGCAGTGTGGCTGCCAGAGAATGTGGCAAAAAAGAGAGAATAAAATCCTGAATATTACTCCACCAGAGTTTGATACGCAGGATACGATGATCCGAAGTCACAATCGCCACTATAAAAACAGTAATCGCAGAAAAAGTCGCCAGCATAAAAAATCGTGCACTTGTCCCAGCCATAAATGCCATAATCGCCAGGGTCAAACCCAGAACAATCACCTGTCCCAGGTCATTTTGCATGATTGCAATCAAATAAACCACCACAGAAAATGCTCCAACATAAGGGGAAAAAGTAATCACCTCCTCTTTGAGACTCTGTTTGTGATGTTGAATTTTTCTCGAAAAACTCCAAGCCAGAAAAAAAACGAAACCCACTTTAAAAAACTCTACAGGGGCCAGTGATATACCAGGCAGCTTGATCCAACGCTTTGCACCGCCTACTTCTGTGACCAAAGAAGCAGGAAGAAAGTGCATACTCGTCATCAAAAATAAAAAAAGACCAAAAAATAAAAAACCCAGGGGTTTAAATGCTTTGTCCGGATTCAGCTGTGAGATAAACCACATCAAAAAGATCGCCACACTTCCTGCAATCAACTGTTTTTTGAAAAAATAAAATTCATTGACATGATACAAACCTGAGATATACGTCGTTAACGAATAGGAGAAAATGATCCCAATGGTTATCAGTGTAATAGTAAGATAAAAGAGTGTTTTGTCTGTTGTCACAGTTGAAAGTACCTTTTTGTTTGATGATGCTCTTAGTTTTTAAGGGTACCTCTAAAAACCCTGGTTGTTCATAATGGGCTTAGAAGAGGTGAGATTTACAAAGAGATTTTTGAAATCCTAGCCGAAGCTAAGATGAGAAAATATCTTTGTAAAGGTTACTTCTTCTAAGCCCACCCTGCGGGCATCACAAGCTTTGCCTTATGCTTCGTTGTTTACTTTTGCATTAGCTACAGCTAGTCCTGCAAGTAAACGCCTTGCCTAAGGCAAAGCTTGTGATGTTTTGAATAACCAGGGTTTTTAGAGGTACCCTTAATTAAATATTTTACATTAATATTAATTAAAATACAATTTTGCTACAATAATTCAAATAATTTAATTTTTTAAAAGATTTGGCATGCTCTTTGCTGACAACTCTTGTGAAATATCAATAGTATGTTCTAAGCATGCATACTTTTTCACTAAGGCTTCGCCGTAAAACGGCTGTAGAGTCGTTCAAAAATATGCATGCTTAGAACATACTATTGACAGAACAGACAATACTAAAAATGGATAAATAATGGGATTTCAAATAAGCAAATATGCTTCTATCGCCAAAGAAGCTTTACATTACCGTGATATCAGGCAGGATATGATTGCCGGGAATATTGCCAATGTTGATACCCCCTTTTATAAAGCAAAAGATATCAGTTTTGAACAGATGCTGGCAAAAAGTGCTGACTTGCTCGAACAAAAAAAAGTCACACTCAAAATGGCACAAACCAACCCGGCGCACATGGTAGCTTTATCCGAAACCAATGTTGATAAAGCCAATATCTTTTTTAGACCAAACCATGCAAGCAGAAATGACGGCAATAGTGTTGATTTGGATGTTGAGACGACAGAAATGAGTAAAAATGCTATCATGATAAATGCAATTACAGCAGCACTCAAGAAAAAATCTCAACTCTTTAAGACCATGATTGATACCTCTTCGAGAGTATCATGACAAGAGAAATAAAAGGAACAACAGATGGCATTTTTAAGCAGTTTTGATATCAGCGGATATGGTCTCTCAGCACAGAGACTGCGTATCAACCTGGTCTCAGCAAATATCGCCAATGCCAATACCACCAGAACAGCAGAAGGCGGTCCTTACAGACGTAAAGAAGCGATATTTAAAGAAGTCAGTTTTGATGATGCACTCAATCATGCAATTGCAAAAAACAATCACTTAATCAAAAATGAAAACTATATCGAAGACCCCAGTGCACAAGCATTTCCCAACCCGCCTCTCTCTTCAGTGGCAGTGGACAAAATTGTACGGGATGATTCACCATTTAAATTACGATTTGACCCATCCAGCCCTGATGCGGATGAAAATGGCTATGTTTCACTGCCAAATATTAATCCAGTGATTGAGATGGCCGATTTAATAGAAGCAACAAGAGCATACCAGGCCAATGTGGCAGCGTTTCAAAGCTCAAAAAGTATCGCACAAAGCGCGATCGATATGATGAAAGGATAAATAGATGGCTACAACAATTCAAAATATATCTCCCCTCTCTATAGCAGACAGCCTGCAAACAAATAAAACTGATACAGCAGCCGGTGAAGACTTTTTTTCAATCCTGCAGTCAACTATCAATAATGTCAACAATCAGCAAAAAAAGGCTGATACGGCCTTAGGTCAAATTGCAACAGGACAGGTAAAAGACCTTCATCAGGCTGCCATAGCAATCGATAAAGCTGAAATAAGTATGAAGGTAATGTTGGAAGTACGCAACAAAGCCATCAATGCCTACAAAGAATTACTTAAAACTCAAATTTAATATTAAACATAGATTCAATATAATGAATCTATGAATCAAGACGACAGCAAAAAATTTAAAATTACTTTTATATTTTTCCTCATTCTTTTATTTTTCATTATTCTTGTTGGGGCATTGGTCCACATCGTTAATAGTCATAAAAGATTACCAAGACTGACTATAGTTGAGACGGACAAAGCACTGCGGGGTGATATACTTTCACGCCATCATTTTACTATCGCCAGTAGTAAAAAGCTCTATAAAGCAGTTGTTGACACACGCAATATTGACCCCGCCAAAAAGGAACTTTTTATCGAGCTCTTTTGTAAATACAGCAATATGCCAAAAGAAAAGATAAGAGAAAAAATAGACTCTAAAAGAGGCTTTGTCACCCTCACCTACAAGCTTGATTCCAAATCAGCCCGCTATGTGGAACAGCTCTCTTCTATGCTTTTTAAACTCAAAGTCATCACCAGCTATACAGATCTCGTCTCACACCGTACCTTTTTACATGGACTGGAGGTACGGGAAAGTGGAGAATACCGTATCCATCCGCTAGGCAGCACACTGACTCCCGTGATTGGATATGTGCGTAAACATGAAGAAAACCGCTACACAAAGATTACAGGCAGATACGGCTTGGAAAAATATTATGAAAAAGAACTCGAAGGACTTCAAAGTACAGAGATAAAAGGACGGCGCGATGTACGAAACCATATCATTTTGGATGATGAAAGCAAAGTACAAAACCGTTATGACGGATACAATGTTGTCACCAGTATTTCGATCAAGCTGCAGAAATATCTCGAAGCCATATTGGATAGGCACAAAGAAAGACTCCAGGCCAAAGAGATTATCGCAACGGTGATGGAGAGTCAAACAGGTGATATCGTCGCCATAGGAAGCTCCCGACGCTTTACACCTGGGCATATTGAAGATGCTGACTCTTTGACGATTTCTGCTATACGCTATATCTATGAGCCTGGTTCCGTGATGAAACCCATCATATTTTCGCTGCTGCTGCGTGATAAAAAAGTAGCACTTGATGAAGTGATTCGTACCTATAATGGTCGTTTTATGTTGGGACATAAGCAAATCACTGATGAACATAAAGAGCCTTATATGAGCGCTGAAAATGTCATCGTCCACTCCAGCAATATCGGAATGGCGCAACTTTCACAACGGCTGGATGCGCTCAGCTATTTTCAGGGATTGCGGCAGTTTGGGTTTTCCAGACCGACAGGTATTGATCTCTCATATGAATTGCCAGGATCCATTCCTGATATTCACAGTCTGAAAAACTCGATCTTTAAGGCAACCGCTTCTTACGGATATGGTATCAAAGTGAACTTTTTTCAACTTCTGCAAGCCTATAATATCTTTAATAATAACGGCAAAATGCTCACTCCCACTATCGGAAAGTACTTGGCATCAGAAGAAAAAAAACAAGTAATATTTCATAAAAAACCACAACAGGTACTCTCACCCCGCATCGCCCGTACCATGCAAAATATTCTCATCAAAACTGTTCAAAAAGGTACCGGACAAAATGCCATCACGCCGGGATTGCTTGTAGGCGGTAAAACCGGAACAGCCCAGATAGCAGTACATGGCCTATATGAAAAAATTTATAACAACTCATTTTTTGGATTTGCCAATGACAAAAAACACCGCTATACTATCGGTGTCACTGTCATAGAACCCAATCCAAAAGGAGCCGGACACTTTGCCTCAAGCTCTGCCGTTCCTGTTTTCAAAGATATTGTTGATGTGATGGTTCAAGAAAAATTTTTAACACCCCTTCGCTGATTTTTGGTATAATTGCATATTCTGAACTAACACACTTGTGAACGACTCTACAGCCGTTTTACGGCGCAGCCTTAGTGAATAAGTGTGTTGTTCAGAACATGCAATCCCAATAAAGGAGTTTAGATGCCATTACGAACCCATTTAAAAATAGATCATACGCTTAGCGGTCATCTCCTGGATCTACAGGAAGGTTATGCCAAGACAGCACTCCCCACTACCTCTATCATGATAGCTGATGAAAAAGGGCTGATTCATGGCGGATTTATCTTTAGTGCTGCTGATTTTACTGCCATGGCAGCAGTGAATGAACCTTTTGTCGTATTGGCAAAAAGTGAATGTAAATTCCTCGCACCGGTCAAAGAAGCAGATGAAGTGATCTTTGAAGGAACAGTCATCACTGAAAATGCTACACGGGCCACAGTGGAAGTAGAAGGCAGAGTGGGTGAAAATAGAGTCTTTTTCGGTACTTTTTACACCGCAACTTTGGAAAAACATCTATTATCATGATAGACAAAAGGTAAGCTATGAACCTAAACAGACTCAAAGAGATAGAAGCCTATTTTTTTGAAACTTATCCAGAAGGGTTTGATGATATTGCACTTTTGCCTATTGTCAAACGCCACAATACTGCTAAAATTACAGCACAGACCAAGGATAGTTTTAAAGCAGATAATTTTGCACAGCCCCAAAAAATAATCGAAAATATGGCTACAATTATTGCCAAATCTTCACTCATCTCCCTCTTTGAAAAACCTCTATTCAAAAATGAAACCCAGGCTATGAATATGGCACAAAAAGATACCCTCAGTATCGGGCTTTATGAATTTCTTTATGGCCGTAAAGCAGAAGGGTTTGAGCTGATGGTGGATGTTTTGGCTGAAAAAAAGCTGGCTAAATGGACTTATGTGACAGCCATTGGATATTATTTTTATCCTGATCGCGAATATTTTGTCAAGCCCACTACCACCAAAGATATCATCCGCTATCTGAAACTGGAAAATCTCTACTATAAGCCACGGCCCAGTTATGCATTTTATGCCAATTATCAAAAAGCACTGGATGAGTGTAAAACCTATGTATCACCGACTCTGGGCAGTGACAATGCAAAATTTACAGGATTTTTAAGAATGGGTATACAGGCACTGGATATAAAATAATCTCATGAAGTGGTGGGTCCACCAGGATTCGAACCTGGGACCACTCGGTTATGAGCCGAGTGCTCTAACCAACTGAGCTATAGACCCGCAAAATTGGAAAGAAATATTATCCAACATATGCTTAATTTTATCTTTGATAGGAGAGAGGTTCTTTAAATTTGTGAAATCTAAAGGTCATCTGGTTTTCAAAAATCCCCATCAGGATCATAAAAGTCAAAAAACTGCTTCCCCCATAAGAAAAAAGCGGTAAAGGCAATCCCACTACCGGAGCGTATCCTATCGTCATAGCAATGTTCACACCCGTATATAAAAAAAACATCAATGCCAGTGAAACCGCCAGCACCTGCGTAAAATAATCTCCCTTCATATACAGTGTGATCATCAAAAAGTGTAAAATCAACAGTCCATAAATCATAATTAGAACAAATCCGCCCACAAATCCAAACCGTTCCATATAAAAAGCAAAAATAAAATCACTTGTTGCAATCGGCAAAAATTTCATATGTGTCTGTGTTGCTTCTTCTCTTTTTTTGCCCTTCAAGCCTCCAGAACCAATTGCGATGATAGACTGTCTGACATGATAACTTGGTTTTTCTGCTAAAAAATCATTTACTCTTTTTTTCTGATAATCATGCAGATTGGTATAAATCAAAGGCGCTATCAGTGTCACAAGCAATCCGATACTCATCCATATTTTATAATTGACACCGATAATAAAAAGTATACCATACCCTATAAAAAAGAGAATCAGTGCCGTACCAAGATCAGGCTGTTTCAAAATCAGCACAAATGGTATCATGATAAACAGGCTCAACTTTAAAAACGCCTTCATGCCATAGCCCTGCTCGCTGTTTGGAGGATTGTTGCTAATCCAATATGCCAACATCAGGATCATCGCAGGTTTCATGATTTCAGAAGGCTGGATGCTTAGATGCACCAATGGTATCTCCAGCCATCTCTGCGCCCCCAACTTGGTAACACCAAAAATTTTCACACTAAACAGTAAAATAATATTTGCCCAATAAAAAAACGGAATCAGCCAGGAGAGTTTTCGAATAGGAATAAAAATAAAAAATAAAAAAACCAAGACACCGGCGATAAAGTAAATTAACTGTTTATTTGCCAAGACTGGATATAATTCATGTACTAGATAAAACGATATCATGATAATAGGTAAAATCAACAGAGGAACAATATAATCAAAATGCGAAAACATCCGTCTATCAACCTGAAACAACGCTTCCCCTTTATGCTTTGGACTAATTAAGTGACGATTATAGCACAAAAACCGATGCGCCTGGATAAAATGCTGCAAATTGAGCTAGGACAAGCCAGAAATCAGGTCGAACATTTTATCAAAGAGATCGGTGTCATGATAGATGGCAAACCCTCACACAAATGTGGGCTAAAACTTAAAGGAGGAGAACGCATTACGTTGCATCTTCCCACCGTACAAAAGTCTACACCCAAGGAAATAGACTTTGATGTTGACATTATCTATGAAGATGAAGATGTTCTCATCATTAACAAGCCCCCTTTTCTGACTGTCCATCCGGCACCTTCCGTAAAGGATGCAACATTGGTAGACTGGCTGAAATACAAAGGTATTGCCCTTTCAACCATCAGCGGAGAAGAACGAAATGGTATCGTCCACCGTATCGACAAAGAGACAAGCGGGGCACTCATCATCGCCAAAAACAACCAAGCCCACCACGCACTTTCCAAACAGTTGGAAGATCGTAGTATGGGACGGTATTATCTGGCATTGATTGATCTGCCTTTAAAAGAAGATATTGTAGTTGAAAAGCCGATACAGCGTCATTCTAAAAATAGAACCAAAATGGCTGTATCAGCACACGGAAGAGCAGCCAAAAGTGCATTTATCAAACTGGCACAGGCTCAAAACCGACCTTATGAACTCATCGCTGCCAAGCTTTTTACGGGGAGAACGCATCAGATACGTGTACATCTTGAATCTCTATCCAGGCATATTCTGGCAGATAAAACATATGGATTTAAGAGCAAAAAAGATATTATCCCCAGAGTCATGCTACATGCAAAAGTGATCTATTTTCACCATCCAAGAACCAAGCAACTTATTATTAAAGAAGCACCCTTGTTTGAGGATTTTGAAGCAATTTTAAAAAATGAATTTAATCAGGAGGAAGTCAATGAAAAAATCAACAGCGATGCTATTATCAGGCATTTTAATCACTTTATTTAGCGGGTGTACAGGGAAGGACTTTAATCTGCCCAGTATGAAAATGCCTGATATCAATATTCCGGCCTTTGATCTCAACAAGAAGAGAGTAGATCGTGCTTTACCGCATATCAAAGATTTGAAAGTACGCTCCTCTCTTTCTGAAGTAGCGTTGGAATGGACACCGATACGGGATAGACAGATTGCAGGATATCGCATCTTGCGCAGTGATGGAGCGGGAGGATATAAACTCATTAAAGTGATCAATGATCCTTATGTTGCCCATTATACGGATGAAAACCTCCACCAGGCCCGTCTCAACAGATATCTTGTCTCAGCTTACACCAATGATGGCAGAGTATCATTGCCTGCAACCATCAAAGTTCCCCAAACCAACAAGCCTATCGCTGCGCTTCCTTTTGTCACAGCCGTATCGGGCTTGCCAGAACGCATCAAAGTTCTCTGGCGGATCCATCCCGATGTACGTGTTGATTCCTATATTATTCAAAGAAGTGACAGCCAGGCAAAAAGCTGGGATACGCTCACCACTGTCAACAAACGTCTCAGTGTTGAGTATATCGACCGGGATGTCAAGCCAGGTTTTACCTACAATTACCGTGTACTGGCACAAACAAAAGAAGGTATCGTATCCCCTCCGAGTAAAATAGTCACCGGCACATCCAAACAGCTTCCACCAGTGATAACAGGTATCATGGCAACAACCAATTTACCAAAAAAAATCGAAATTATCTGGAAAGCTTCACCTATCAAAGACTTTCTTGCGTATAAAGTCTATGCCAGTGATTTTGCAGATGGGATTTTTTCTTTAATAGCCAAAACAAAAGCCACCAACTATACAGACCGGTTCGATCAGGACGGGGCAACAAGATTTTACCGTGTCACGGTCACAGATACCGATGGACTGGAATCCAGTCAAAAGATAAAACCAGCACTGGGCAGGACACTTGGCTATCTCAAAGCACCCAATATCACAGCAGCCAGAATTGTCAACAACACTGTGGAACTCAAATGGACAAAGAGTGATCCCCGTACTGTCAGTTATACCATCTTTAAAAAATACTGGGACGGATGGCAGGCAAAAAAGATCAAAATCGTCGGTTTTACAGGAACAACTTTTGTTGATAGTAAAATCAAACCGGATATTACCTATACCTATTATGTTGTGGCTGTCGATAAAGACGGTATTCCATCGCAGGAATCCAGAAGTGTCAATCTTGCCGTACAAAGCAGCCAAAAAAAGAGTTCGTGGTTTTAGATGCCCAATATTCAAACTAAAAATTTACCATACAGGGTGTTGCCGCTTTCAAAAAACGGTTACACCTTTCACTACATAGCGCAGGGATCCAAAAGTGATGAAAAACTTGTTTTTACAACCTTTGAAGATAAAAAATTTTTTTTAAAGATTATTGAACGCAGTGATGATTTTCTCATAAAGCATGACAAACTAACCCGGGTAGCCCCAATCTACATCATCAAAAATGCACTCAAAGCTTTTCAGGAATTACATGCATTGAAACTGACATTTTCCAATATAGAAAGTAAAAAAGAAGCATCACATCTTGAAAAAAGTGACGATTATCTCAAGCCAATTACCTATTTTGCCAATGAGTTTCAAACAGATAAAGAGATTTGGGTTGAAGTTGGATTTGGCAGCGGCAGACACTTACTGCATCAAGCCGCTGCCCATCCCGAAATACAATTTATAGGCCTGGAAATACACGGCCCTTCTATCGAACAAGTGACCAAACAGTGCAAAATCCAAAACCTTGAAAATCTCCTGATCGCCGCATTTGATGCCAGAATATTTTTAGAGTTTCTTCCTTCCAATGCCGTCGGAAAAATCTTTGTCCATTTTCCTGTTCCCTGGGATAAAAAACCACACCGCCGTGTGATATCAACCGCTTTTATTGACGAATCAACCAGAGTACTGAAAAAAGAAGGCACACTGGAGCTGAGAACAGATAGTGAAAACTACTATGCTTATACTTATGAAACTTTTATCTCCCTGACACAGGCAGATCTACATATCCGTAAAAACCGGGAGATTGCCATCTCAAGCAAATATGAAGACCGCTGGAAAAAACAGGAAAAAAATATTTATGATATTACACTGACCAATCATACCCTCTCCGATAAAAAAAAGGCATTTGAGAAACTCACTTTTCAAAAGCCACTCTCATTTGCTGCCTTCAAAGAGAAATTTTCACCTTATGTCTTTAAAGGAGATGACTTTTTTGTACACTTTGAAAGAGTCTATCAAATTGATGAAAACAGTGGTGTTGTCAAACTCTCCTTCGGGGCATTTGAGAAGTGTGAACACAAATATCTTATCTTTAATGATAATAAGATACAATATTTTCCATATGAGGCATTGCCAATTGAGCAAAACCTAAAATCGCATCAAAAAATTGAAGAGTTTTTATATGAATAATATTATTGAAGCTAGAGATTTATCACTTGCTTATGAGAAGCATTCGCCTATCATCAAAAATACCACACTGGCAGTTAAAAAAAGTGATTTTGTCTTTTTGACTGGGAAAAGCGGCAGCGGTAAATCGACTTTTCTCAAATCACTCTATGGGGAACTTGGCATACAAAGTGGTGAATTGAATGTCGCAGGGTTTGCGCTGCATGATATCAGCAAAGCAAAAAAAAATCTTCTGCGTAAACATATTGGTGTTATATTTCAGGATTATAAACTCATCAATGAATGGAATGTTGAAAAAAATGTAATGCTGCCGCTGATGATTGCCGGTTACTCCAAACATGTTTGCCGCGTACAGGCACAAAAACTCCTCAAGCATGTCAAACTTTCACACAAAGCTGACCGGCTTCCACTTGAACTCAGTGGTGGAGAACAGCAGCGTGTTGCAATGGCACGTGCACTGGCACACAATCCACTCTTGATTATTGCTGATGAGCCGACAGGAAATCTGGATGAATATTCCAGTAGTGTCATATGGGAACTTTTAAAAAACGTCAGACAGCATATCGGAAGCACTGTATTTGTTGCCACACATAGAATACCGCAGACACTGGGTGTTGATTATAAACAGTATTTTTTAGATGACGGAGCACTCTATGAAGTCAATTAAAAATCATATTTCATTTATTATCCCTCTTTTTACCCTGCTCTTTAGCATCCAGTTTTCTTTTATGCTTGACCGCGGTGTCAAAGCCTATGAAGGCAAACTGGCAGATGAATACTCTATCGTCGTCGTTTCAAATGCACCCATTGATAAAGTGCAGATGCAAGAAAAAGTTCCCTCTCTCTCATTGATGCAGGAGATCAAAAAAGACCGTTTTATTGATAAACTCAAAAATGATATGAGTAAAGCAGACTTGGTCTATCTCAAAGCTACTTTGCCAAAATTTTATTCCCTCAAACTGACTGTTTTACCCGATAGAAATGCACTGAAAGCACTGGCTTTAAAGATCAAAACAATACCAACAGTACAAAAAGTAGAAACATTTAAAAAGACATTCAATAAATTTCATCAATTTTTAAAATTGACAAAAAGTGCTTCACATATTTTTGCTCTATTTATCTTTATCATCTCTTTTTTGCTGATCATCAAACAGATGGAAATTTGGTCATTACAACATCACAACAGGATGTATATCATGGGACTTTTTGGAGCGCCCTATTGGATGAAGAGTGCTTCACTGTATAAATCTGTCATCATCGATGCCCTCCTTTCTGCTTTCTTGGTTGGCATTCTCTTTTCTTTACTGCCGAATTTTGTTGACTTTGTAAAACTCAACAACAACTTAGGTATTGAATTAAATAATTTTAATTTTGCCAAAGATACTACCATATTAGTGCTCATCAGCCTTTTTATCTCTATTATCTCTGTGACAACTATCATCATCCGGCAAAAAGATTCATGAAAAAAGTGTTATTTCTTTTTCTGCCTGTTATCATGATAGGCTCACTAAGGGCTGACATCGATGACAAAATTCAGTCCAATCAGGTGAAAATAGATACAAAAAAATCACAGGCAAAAAAGATTTCCCACAAACTTGACATGATTGCAAAAGAGATCAGTCAACAAAAAAAAGATCTAGGCAGCCTGAGCAAGGAAATAAAAGCCTGTCAAAACAGCATCACAAAACTCAAAAAGAAAACCTCTATAAAGAGTTCAGAATTAAAAAAGATAGAAAATATTTACCGACGTTTGGCCAAGCAGGAAAAACTAGTCAGTAAAAAAGTCGTGAGTATTCTCTCCAAACAGCTCTCTATTGAGATGATCACCAAAGGTACAGTTGACAAAAACGGCAGACATCTTTTGGAAAACTATGAAACCAATATAGACAATATTGTGATGAATGAAGTGCTCCATACCTATACCGGACTACTGCGGGCAAAATTCAAAAAAACAAAATCAAAATATATCAAACTCAATCAAAATATAGATCTTGTTAAAAAAGAACTCGCAAAACTTTCTACAAAAGTAGATGCGCTAAAAAAGAAAAAAAATGAATTGGATCGCTTAAAAAGAAAACAAAAAAAGACAGTGCAAAATCTCAATAAACAAAAACAGCGTTATATCCAAAAACTAAACCGTATCAAAAAAGAACAGAATCTGATCACGGCCACACTTAAAAAATTACACATTACCAAGGAAGCCCAGGATAAAACCATCATCAAAGAGAGTAACACCGGCAGTGTTAATGTCCGACAGATAGGTTCTTCTTACCAACATGGAAAAGTGATCAAATATCGTGGCTCAAAGACGATCTCGCCGCTGAAGCACTATACCGTAACACAAAAATTTGGTAATTACACCGATCCAATTTATAAAATAAAAATATTTAACGAGTCTGTTATCCTGCGTGCAAAACAAAAAAATGCAAAAGTACGAAATGTACTGGATGGAAGAGTGATTTATGCAGAAAAGACACCTGTACTTGACAATGTCGTGATCGTAGAAAATAAAAATAATCTACACACTATTTATGCACACTTGTCAAAAATTGCACCGACAATACGTGTCGGCAAAAGAGTGAAAAAAGGATATATCATAGGTCGGGTTGCACATGAACTGACCTTTGAAGTGACACAGGGAACAAAACATATTAATCCAATGAGGTTGATAAAATAGCCTGCTTTTATCTTAATCTTATGAAGTTTAAGTACAATACGCATAATTTAAAGGAGCTAATTTGAGAAAAAGAGTTTTGGTTAAATTTTCAGGAGAAGCATTAGCCGGAGAAGAAGGTTTTGGGATCGATACCAAACTTTTAAAATTTATTGCTGAAGAGATCAAAGAGTTAAGCGAAAATGATATCGAAGTCGGGATTGTTGTAGGTGGTGGAAATATCATTCGGGGCGTGACCGCCAGTGAAGATGGTTTGATTAAAAGAACCAGCGGTGACTACATGGGAATGTTAGGTACGGTTATCAATGCTGTGGCTCTTCAAGAAGCCCTTGAATTTACCGGTATGTATGCCCGTGTACAAAGTGCTATCAAGATGGAACAGATCGCTGAAACATTTATCGTGCGTCGTGCCAAACGTCATCTTGAAAAAGGCCGGATTGTGATCTTTGCTGCCGGAACGGGTAATCCTTTTTTTACAACGGATACAGCAGCGACACTGAGAGCAGTTGAAATTGATGCTGACATGATCATCAAAGCGACCAAAGTAGATGGTGTCTATGACAAAGATCCAAACAAATATGCAGATGCTGTTAAATATACGACACTGACGTATGAGCAGGCATTGGATGATAATGTAAAAGTGATGGATGATACTTCTATTGCACTGGCCAAGGATAATGCTCTGCCAATTGTCGTTTGTGACATGTTTGTCAAAGGCAATCTACTGAAAATCATCAATGGAGATATGAGCAGCTGTTCAATCGTCAAACACTAAAAATCTATCATGATAACGTCTATTATCATGATAGCACCAATTCAATACATAAAGGAATTTTTTAAAATGAGAATCGAAAAAATTATTTCAAAAGCAGCAGCTTATGCAAATGATGACAGTTACCTGTTATCTATCATGGTCGCCAAGCGTGCCAACCAATTGGCTGAAGGTGCAGAACCACTTATCAAAGCGGATAAAAATAAAACAAAATTGACAGATATCGCTTTGATGGAAATAGCAGAAGGGCTTATCCAAATAGATAAAATCATCGATGTAGAGTAATGTAAGCAATAATGCACAGCCTAATAGAGCAAGTAAAGCAAATTCATTCACTTGATGCAGCTACAACGTTGCTCTTATCCTTAACGAACCATATCCCTGATATCCAAAAAGCAATTGACTTTGCAACTAAAATGCATGAAGGCCAATTTAGAAAATCAGGTCAGCCCTATATCATCCACCCGATTTTAGTAGCTTCTATTGTCGCCCATTTTGGTGGTGATGCTGAAATGATTAAAGCCGCGCTTTTACATGATGTTGTCGAAGACACACCCTGCAGCAGTGAGGATGTAGCCAAAGAATTTTCACCCAATATCGCCCACCTCGTTGATGGACTCACCAAAATCATAGAAATAAGAGAAGAAGAACTGGTTCCTTCAACTTCCAATGAAAAACTTGTCACTTCCGCACTCTCTTTTCGTAAAATGCTTCTGGCTTCCATTTCAGATGTACGTGTTTTAGTGATTAAACTGTGTGATCGTTTGCACAATATGCTCACACTTGATGCGCTCTTACCTGAAAAACAAAAAAGAATTTCAGAAGAGACACTGGTTGTGTATGCACCCATTGCACATCGTTTGGGTATTGCTACCATTAAAAATATATTGGAAGATTTAAGTTTTTATTATCTACTTCCAGACGAGTATAGCAAAATTGATTCGACTATTTTGGGAAAAGACCAAAAACTACAACTGTCGTTAAATCATTTTATCAATAAAGTAAGTCGCCTCATGCTGCAAAACGGCTTTGTTGAAAAAAGTTTTGAAGTTGAAAAACGTGTTAAACATCATTATTCCATCTATATGAAGATGCATCGAAAAGGCATTTCTATGGAAGAGATTCTGGACTTGATGGCTATACGCATACTGGTCAAAAATCCTTTGGACTGCTATAAAGTTTTAGGTATTATTCATCTGCATTTCAATCCTTTGATCTCCCGTTTTAAAGATTATGTTGCTATTCCCAAAGACAACGGCTATCAAACGATTCATACAACTGTTTTTGACAATGCATCTATCATCGAAACACAGATACGTACCTTTGATATGCACAAAACAGCACAATTTGGTGTGGCAGCCCACTGGAAATACAAAGGACATTCAGGTCTTAACCCAAAACTGGAATGGCTTGATGAGCTTAAAACACAAAGTGATGAGGGCGACAATATCGAAGAGATGTATGAACTGGCCAAAGATGACCTTTACAGCGAAGATATCTCTGTTTTTTCTCCAAAGGGAGATCTCTACACCCTGCCCCGCAATGCTACTGTTTTGGATTATGCCTATGCTGTACATACAGAAATCGGCAATTGTGCCAAAACAGCTTATGTTAACAAAAAAAGAACACCCTTTTTAAGCGAACTGAAAAATGGTGATATTGTGAGAATTGAAACTGCCGATGAACATGTCTTGCGCTGCAGTTGGATCTCTGCTGTGAAAACGGCAAAAGCTAAAAATGCGATGAAACTAAACTGCAATCATAAACTAAAAGAGTTAAATCTCAAAACAGCCACAAATATACTACTCAATGTCTTTAATCTAAAATATCCAGTATTGCAGCCATTTCTTGAAGATGAATCGACACAAAAAAATCTATATAAATCAGCCATTGATTATATCCACCTGCAGGAAGATATCATTAAAATCAAAAAAAATATTCTTGCCAAAACTAAAATTTTTCCGATTATTTCACCACTGAGAAAATATAAACTCAAAGAACAAAAATTTGATAATCTAGTTTTTTATACATCACAAAGTATCTCAAAAGTCATGTTTGATTATTGTTGTCATCCAAAAAGCGGTGATGAAATTGTAGCATTTAAAAAAGCTTCCAATGCAATCGTACATCATAAATTCTGCAGCCATGCAAATGCTCTCATGGATGAGTATACGCCAATGTATTTTGTAGAGTGGTCTACACAGAAACCAAACTCTTACAAATTGATCGTCAGTATAGAAAATAAAAAGGGTTCCCTAGCATACTTTTTGCAATATTTAGCTAAAATAGATGTCAACTTGGTCACCATAGAACTCTCACATAATGAGAATTCTCATGCCCATTTTTTCGAGATGGTTGTAGATGTACCAAGCAAAAATCGGGACAAATTGTTGCATAACAACAATGAAAACTATAAAATTATAGAGTTTACTCCTCTCGATGATGCATATAAAAAAATATAAAAGGTTTAATATTGTTTGATATTAAAGAAGCATTAAAAGAGATCAAGCGCGGTGTCGCTGAGATCATAGATGAAGAACGCATAGAAAAATTACTAAAACGCTTTTTGGAAACTGGAGAAAATTTTACTGTTAAAGCCGGTTTTGATCCTACTGCACCTGATCTGCACCTGGGGCATACTGTGTTGATTCAAAAAATGGCGCTGTTTCAAAAATATGGTGGCATTGTCCAATTTCTCATTGGTGACTTTACAGGCATGATCGGTGATCCAACCGGTAAAAATGAAACGAGAAAGAAACTTGACAGAGAGACAGTAGAAAAAAATGCCCAGTCTTACAAAGAACAGGTATTTAAGATTTTGGATCCGGAAAAAACCGAAGTGGTATTTAACTCGCACTGGCTTGATGCCTTGGGTACTGCCGGCCTGGTAGAGCTTACAACAACATTCAACGTTGCAAGGATGCTCGAACGTGAAGATTTTGAAAAACGCTATAAAAGCCAGACTCCAATCTCTATCTCTGAGTTCTTATATCCTCTCTTACAGGGATATGATTCTGTTGCACTGAAATCAGATATCGAAATGGGCGGAACCGATCAGAAATTTAATCTCCTGATGGGTAGAGCCCTGCAAAGAAGCTACCATATCGGTAAAGAACAGGCTGTTATCATGATGCCGCTTCTGGAAGGATTGGATGGGGTCAATAAAATGAGTAAATCTTTAGGCAACTACATTGGTGTTACAGAAGATGCCAATACAATGTTCGGCAAAGTACTCAGTGCCAGTGATGAACTGATGTGGCGTTATTATGAGCTCTTGAGCACCCGTACTATTGAAGAGATTGAAGATCTCAAAAGTGAAGTAGCTGCAGGCACTATTCACCCAAAAGAGGTAAAAGAGCATCTGGCATGTGAAATCATTGAGCGTTTTCACTCCTCCAAGGCAGCCCAGGATGCGAAAGAAGAGTTTGAACGTGTCCATAAGAGAAGTGAACTCCCCGCAGATATCCCTCTCTTCTCTCTAGAGGGTCCAATATGGATTGCCAAAGCATTGGTTGAAGCTAAAATATCTCCTTCTACGTCCCAATCAAGAAGAGATATAAAGCAAGGTGCTGTTAAAATAGACCAAGAGAAAATTGATGACGAGCAATTACAACTTCCATCTGGTGAGTACATACTGCAAGTTGGCAAAAGAAAGTTTGCAAAAGTAAAGGTTAGCTGATGAATTTTAAAACATTAAAAATTAAAGATTTTACGATTAAAGTACCCATTGTACAGGGCGGAATGGGTGTAGGTATCTCCTGGGATCAGCTAGCTGGCTCTGTAAGCAAAGAAGGCGGTTTGGGTGTAATCTCTTCTGTGGGTACAGGCTATTATGAAAATCAGAGATTTGTTGAAAAAGCAGTCGCAGGAAAACCTTTTGAAGTACTCAATTTTTACAGTAAACCTTCATTGATGGAAATATTTAAAAATGCCAGAAAGATTTGTGGTGATGCACCACTGGCTTGCAATGTTCTCTATGCAATTAATGACTATGGTCGTGTTGTAAGAGATGCCTGTGAAGCAGGTGCCAATGCTATCATCACCGGTGCAGGACTGCCTACGAATATGCCTGAATTTACAAGAGACTTCCCCCATGTAGCACTTATTCCTATCGTTTCATCAGCCAAAGCACTGAAGATTATCTGTAAGCGATGGACACAGCGTTATGACAGATTGCCTGATGCCATTATCGTAGAAGGGCCTAAAAGCGGGGGGCATCAGGGTTTCACCTATGAGCAATGTTTCCAGGAAGAGTATCAGCTCGAAAATCTTATCAAACCAATCAAAGAAGAGATTAAAAAATGGGGAGACTTTCCATTGATCGCTGCTGGTGGAATATGGGATAAAAAAGATATTGAGACAATGATGGATCTTGGAGCGGATGGTGTACAGATGGGAACCCGTTTTATCGCAACCCGTGAATGTGATGCACATGACAATTTCAAAGAAGTCCTTATTGCAGCAAAAGAAGAGGATATCAAACTGTTAAAATCTCCTGTCGGTTATCCTGCACGTGGTGTGAAAACCAATCTTGTAGAACTGGTAGAGAGAAGAGCAGGACCAGCAATCAAATGTATCTCCAACTGTGTTGCTCCCTGTCACCGGGGTGAAGAGGCAAAAGCTGTTGGGTACTGTATCGCTGACAGACTTTCAGATGCCTATATGGGAATCAAAGAGACCGGTCTCTTTTTCACTGGAAGCAACGGTTATAAAATAGACAAAATTATCACGGTTAAAGAGCTTATGCATAAACTGACACATGGAGAAAATGATAGTTAAACTACTGCTTTCTTTTTTCCTGGCTTATACTTTAAGCTGGGCCGGGAATGTCATACCACAGATAGATAAACTCAATCAAAAGATACCCTATGCCTCAAAAAGTGAGACAAAGGCGATACTGCATCAGCTGGAAAACCTCTATATCAGTGCCGTTATCTCTGGCAAAAAAGAGTCCATAGCAAAATCTTTACGTGGTATCATACGCTGTCAAAAACTTTTGGGCATAGATGCTTCAACCTATCAAAAAGAGTTACAGAATTTAACAGGTACAAAACTATCCCACAAAGAGACTAAGAGGCCACCACACTTACATCCTGTTCAAACAAAAAAGAAAAAGCGCATGATACGTTCTATCAGCAGCCACGATAATAGCTTGATTGTGAAGTTTGACCAACCAATCACCAAAAAAGATGTTTTCTTCTTTCAAGTCCAAAAACCCAAGCACTATAAACATATCTATGACATTAGAGCAAATCTCAACTTTCAAATACCCAAACTTGATATTGATGCCCTAAAACATATCAAAATTGCACAAAATAGAAAAGATAAAGTCCGCATTGTACTAGTGAACGACAGTAAAATATCCTCTAAAGCATATATTCGAAAAGGAACGCTTTTTATCCAGATCAAGCGTTTAAACAAAACCATACCTACCCCAAAGACCAAAACCAAAGTCAAAAAGCCTGTTGTACCTGTTAAAACAGAGCATAAAACTATCAAGAAAGGCAGTGCAACAAAAGTCTATGCTTCTTCTAAAACTATCGTTATCGATGCCGGGCATGGCGGACATGATTCTGGAGCAGTCGGCTATAAAAAATATCAAGAAAAAAAATGTGTACTCAAAGTAGCGACACTGCTCAAAAGTATGCTGCGTAAAAAAGGTTTCAAAGTCTACATGACCAGACACAATGATACCTTTATCAAACTAACCAAACGTACCCATATTGCCAATCTAAAAGAGGCAGACCTCTTCATCTCCATACATGCCAATGCTGCGCCAAAAGGAAAATATATATCCCTAAAAGGGATTGAAACATTTTTTCTTTCTCCTGCAAAAACCAAAAAAGCCAAACGTATAGCCGCCAAAGAAAATGCCGCTGCATCAGCGATGAACAGCCGCTCTAAAGAGACTTTACTGAGTTTCTTAAACCGTAATAAAATTATCCAATCCAATAAGCTTGCCATCGATATACAAAGCGGTTTACTACATAGTACCAGACAAAAATTTAAACATGTCAAGGATGGGGGTGTAAGAGAAGCACCATTTTGGGTACTGGTTGGGGCGCAAATGCCGGCTGTTTTAGTGGAACTAGGTTATATCACCAATCCCACAGAAGGAGAAAGACTCTTCAATCCCTTCTACCAAAAAGCACTGGCAAAAGGGATTTATCAAGGTATAAACAGTTATTTTTCACATAACAAATAAAAACTAGGCTTTATAAGCTTCGATCGCTTTTTGTAGCATTTTTGTAGCAGCTTCTTTGCCTTGAAAATCTTTGACTTTAACCCATTTGTTCGGTTCTAACATCTTATAAGTTTCAAAAAAGTTTTTGATTTTATCGAGTGTTGCCCCAGGAAGATCATCCAGTGAATTGACTTCATTGTATGTTGGATCAATTTTACTAATAGGCACAGCTACCAGTTTTTCATCCATGCCTGCTTCATCTTCCATCACCAATATACCAATCAATCGGCATCTTACGACAGAACCAGCTTGAAATGCATTTTCATTCAGTACCAAAATATCCGCAGGATCACCGTCTTCTGCCAAAGTATTGGGAACAAAACCATAGTTTGCAGGATAATACATCGCTGAAAAAAGAACACGATCCACTTCAACTGCACCACTCTCTTTATCGATCTCATATTTGATACTTGAACCGTTTGGTATCTCTATCAGAGCATTCACTTTTTCCGGATTTTCACCCGGTTTTATTTTATCTACTAACATTCTCTATCTCCTTAAATTTTAATTGTGATTTTACTAACTTATCTTTAAAAAATTGACACCATTTTTCTAAACGCTGTTTATCTATATCGGCCAAATATATCTCCGCCCTTCTTTTTTCTCCTGCAAATGAAGGCAAACAGGACAACTCTATCTGAGAAGGCAAAGCATCCATGATATCTATGAGCAATGCTTCACTGGCTTCAACCATAAAATTACAGCTGTATTTTTGTGGGGCTTTGGGGTAGTGCTCTTCTAAAATAGCCTCAATCATCGGATGTGCCATTTCGGGGAATCCCGGTAAAAAAAAGAATTTCTTTTGTAGTGAAAATCCCGGCATTTTATTGACTGGGTTTGCTATCAACTCTGCATTGTCTGGTAAATCTGCCATCTTGATTGGATGAGGATAGGCCTTTTCACCCAAACGGGCAGTGATAATCTCTTCTGCTTCTTTGTGCCGCTGTAAAGGTCTATGGGTAAATGCCCGTGCGGCAACTTCTCTCGTAAAATCATCAGGCGTCGAACCAATGCCCCCAAATGAAAACATGACTGCATTTTTATCAGCTTGAATCAAGCTAAATATATCTTCTACAAAATGGGGATCATCTTTGATTACAAAAGAAGCTTTGTGCTCCCAGCCCCTTTGTACCAAGGCTTTGTTTAAAAAGCCAAAATGACTGTCCTGTCGTCTGCCGTTGAGCAGTTCTGTACCGACAATCACCGAGTAGAAGCTGGGAGTGCTTATCATGATAGATTAAATTTTACTTTGTACAAATGCATCCATCGATGCTACGATCTCTTCAATCGATCCTTCACCATCTTCTTTATGCAAGATGTTTTTTGCTTCATAAAACTTTTGGATATCTTCCAAAGGATCCATGTAAACTTTCATACGATTATCAAACACTTCGTTATTATCATCTGCACCACGTCCACGTCCCAGAACCCTGTCACGTGCTGTCTGTTCACTGACCACTACTTCAATAACACTCACAAGTGTCACATCCTCTTCATTGGCAAGATACTTGTCCAATTCTTCCATCTGCTCAATACTGCGCGGATATCCATCGATCACAACAACATCGGTAGGAGAAGCTTTAATAGCTGTTACAATTGTCTCAATCACGATATCGATTGGCACAAGATTGCCATTGTCAATAAAAGATTTGATCAGTGCACCTCTTTCACTGCCACTGGCTACCTCAGCACGAAACATATCGCCTGTTGAATAGTGTGTAATATTGTCATGCTTTTGGGCGATTAACTCTGCATCTGTTGTTTTACCGCTTCCCGGTGCTCCGATAATTAAAAATAGTTTTTTCATGTTACTCCTTGATATTTTTGTCTGTTTTAATTAGTTGTTGTTCTCTTTTTGTCTCTTAGTCTGATACTCAATTCTTTTAACTGCTCATTATCGACCGGACTTGGTGCCTGCGTCAAAATACACTGTGCTTTTTGTGTTTTAGGAAAAGCGATCACATCTCTGATACTCGGGCTGTCTGTTAAAAGCATCATCATACGGTCCAGTCCAAAAGCCAGTCCAGCATGCGGTGGTGCACCAAATTTCAATGCATCCAGCAGGAAGCCAAATTTCTCATGGGCTTCTTCATCTGAAATGCCTAACAGTTTGAAAACTTTTTCCTGAATCTCAGGCTTATGGATACGTACCGAGCCACCACCCAGTTCTGTACCATTGAGGACGATATCATAGGCAATAGACATCATCTCTTCGGGATCTTTCACATCAATATTGCTTGGCATCGTAAAAGGATGGTGCATCGCTTTTATCTTGCCTTCTTCTACTTCAAACATCGGGAAATCCACTACCCATACAAATTCAAATCTGTTTTCAGGGATAATCTCCATCAACTCCGCCAGATAAATTCTAAAGCGTCCCATATAATCCCAGACCAGGTGTTTATCGCCGGCACCAAAGAAGATAACATCACCCACTTTCAGCTCAGAAACTTTAATGATCTGCTCAAGATCTTCAGCACTGAAAAACTTCGCCAGTGGTCCTTTCAATCCATCTTCTTTCATCTGAAAGTATCCCAATCCGCTTGCACCAAATTTTCTGACATAATCTTCAAAACCTTTCATTTGACGTTTTGAAAAGATATTGTCACCATTTGGTACCTTTAGTGCTTTAACACGGTTTTTCTTGGTATCTTTGGCGATATTTGAAAAGATTTCATTTTCACAACGTGCGAAGATATCAATCATATCAACCATCGCAAGGTCATAACGAAGATCAGGTTTGTCCGAGCCATACTTTTCCATCGCTTCCATATAAGGGATACGGTTAAATGGTGTCTGGATATCATGTCCTGCTGCCGCAAATACATCTTTGAGCATATCCTCACTCACGGCAATCACTTCTTCCTGCCCGCAAAAACTCATCTCCAAGTCTATCTGTGTAAATTCCGGCTGTCTATCGGCTCTTAAATCTTCATCTCTGAAACATTTGGCGATTTGAAAATAACGGTCAAATCCACCCACCATCAGCAATTGTTTAAATAACTGCGGTGATTGTGGCAGCGCATAAAACTCACCCGCATGTACACGGCTTGGTACAAGATAATCTCTCGCACCTTCTGGTGTTGATTTGGTTAAAACCGGCGTTTCTACTTCTAAAAATCCTTGTGCATCCAGCGCATTTCTTGCAGCGATAGTCGCTTTGGAACGCAGTTTAAATATCTCGTAGGATTTTGGCTTTCGAAGATCAAGATAACGATACTTCAGAAGTGTTTCTTCCCCAACTTTTTCATCATTGATGACAAAAGGCAGGACATCACTTTTGTTCTCTACAATCAATTCATCGACGACAATTTCTATTTTTCCTGTTTTGAGATTTGGGTTGGTCAGTCCTTCACCCCGAAGACGTACTCTGCCCTTGGCAATCAAGACAAATTCATCTCTTACTTCATTCGCCACTTTATGCGCCTCTGTACTGTCAGCCGGATCACAAACAAGCTGTACCAGACCGCTTTTATCTCTTAAATCGATAAAAATAACACCACCGTGATCTCTGTAACTATTAACCCAACCACACAGGGAAACCGCTTCTCCTACATTATTTTCATCTACTTCTGCACAATATTGACTTCTCAAATTCTTTCCTAACGTATTAATATATGAGATATTATATCTTATGTTTAATTAGAAACTTTAAAGTGTTCTAAACAATGTCTAGTTGTGCATGACTCTGCAGCCGTTTTACAGTGCAATCTTAGTGAATAAGTAAAATATACAACACTTTATCATGATAAGTCTCTAGCGTCTATTTGTTAAAATGCACCACACTATTTTCCTGCTTTTAATCAAAAAAAAAGTAACATATCTTTATGCATTTTATATTTGACGATGAAAAACTCAGCACCATACAAACAGCCGGTCTGGTCATACGCCCGGATTCCAAACATCTCAAGCCCTACTATACTGTACTCAAAAAAGCACTGGATAAGCATCATGTCACCTTGCTCATCGCAAAAAACAGTGCAGAAATGATCGGTCTTGAGGGTGGAATTCCCCGGGAAAAGTTATTTGAAGAGAGTGATATTTTGATCTCTTTTGGCGGTGATGGGACACTGCTTTCTCTTTCTCGCCGCTCTTACTATCATGATAAGCCTATTTTAGGTATCAATGCCGGCAATCTAGGGTTCTTAACGGATATCAAACTGGATGAAATAGAGAGTTTTATCGATAAACTATTTCAAGGGACCTATCGCATCGATACCCGGATGGTCCTGGAAGTAGAACTGCATGGTGCTACAGGGACCAAAAAGATCATTGCCCTCAATGACATCGTACTGTCACGCCCTTCTATTGAAGGTATGATTGATGTTGATGCCTATGTCACTTCAACAGATGCCGGTATGAAACGTAAACATCTGAATCGCTATCGCGGGGATGGTTTGATTATCTCGACGCCTACCGGTTCTACTGCCTACAATCTTTCTGCCAACGGGCCCATTATCTTTCCACTCACAGAAGCACTGATTTTGACACCCATTTGTCCGCACTCGCTCACAGAGCGCCCGATGGTTTTGCCGGCAAATTTTGAAGTAGCCTTTCAAAGTGAGGATGAGACGATCATCGTTGTAGATGGACAGGATATCTACAATCTCAAATTTTTTGATGATATTACTATCAAAACAGCTGCACGCGGTGTTAGAATGATCCACAGAGAAGAGCGAAACTATTTTGATGTCTTGAAACAAAAACTGCACTGGGGAAGCAATTGATAGAGCGATTTTATCTCAAAGAGCACCTCTCTTTTAAAGAACTCGATTTGGATTTTGATCAAAATCTCATCATTTTTACCGGTCCCAGCGGGGCTGGTAAATCAATTCTGATGGAATCACTGTTGACACTTTTTGGTCTAAAAGAGTGCGAAGCCAAACATATCGAAGCTTCTTTAGATGGGCATATCGACTTTCAAGACAGTGGCATTGGGGCTGATGAACCCAATATATTTCGCTTTAGCAAAGAAAAATCAGCCCGATATTTCATCAACAATCAACAGATATCCAAAAAAAATCTTAAAAACATTTCTACTACCTTTATCAACTATCTTACCCTGCGGGAGTTTAAAGAGTTTGAAAATGACAAACTCCTCACCCTGCTAGACAGCATAGCCACGACACAAGACAATGATCATGCCAAACATCTACACTCTTTTAAAGAACACTACAAAAACCTCACAGCAGTGAGCAAATCTTTAGGTGAAATAGAAACGCAGGAGAAACAGATCTCAGAGCTCAAAGAGTTTGCCCGCTATGAAATCCAAAAGATAGAAGCCATCAATCCCAGTCAGGATGAGTATGAAACCCTGATGATTCAAAAAAAAGAACTCTCCAAAAAAGAGAAGATAGAAACAGCTATCAATGAAGCCATGGGAATTTTTTCCTATGAGGGCAAAGTCGGCGATGCCCTCACGCTGCTGGAAGAGGAGAGCAGTTTTTTTGATGATGCACTCAACTCACTGCAAGTCATACTTGAAAATGCCAGTGAACGGCTCCATGAGCTGGATGATCTCAATATAGAAGCCATGCTTGATCGCTTGGAAAATCTCTCCTCTTTAAAAACAAAATATGGATCAATTGAAGAGAGTTTGCTCTATCTGACACAGAAAAAAGAAGAACTTGCCCGCTATGAAAATATAGCATTTGAAAAAGAGAGCCTGCAAAAAGAGCAGCAGGCACTCCAGACAGCTGTCGAAAAAGAGGCAAATGTACTTTCAAAAGAGCGCAAAAAAGCACTGAAAATTCTCAGCCAGCGTGTAACATACTATCTCTCGCTACTGCATCTGGATGCTTTGCATTTTCATCAAAACCAGTATGAAATGCATGCACTGGGCTTTGATGTCATCACACTTTCACTCAAAAATACCCAACTTGAAAAAGTCAGTTCAGGGGAATTAAACCGTATCAGACTGGCTTTTTTGGCAGCATCAAGCGAATTTATCCAAAGCAGCGGGGTACTGATCCTCGATGAAATTGATGCCAATCTCAGTGGAAAAGAGTCAATGAGTATCGCCAAAGTACTGGAAGTCCTCGCCAAAAAGTATCAAATCTTTGCAATCAGTCATCAACCCCAGCTCAGCTCCAAAGCAGATATGCATTTTTTGGTGACAAAAGAGGGGGGAGAGAGCCGTGTCACACTGCTGCAAAGAGAAGAACGTATCAAGGAACTCTCCCGTATGATTTCAGGAGAAGAGATTACCGAAGCGGCAGTACAGTTTGCGACTACACTTTTAGAGCGATAGAAGCGTTCCTGGCGTCTGGCATCACTGCCGGCATCAGCGGCAAAGAGATTGTAAAAGAGGCACCTTTGTCTTTATTTTTGACATCCAGTTTCCCTTTGCAGTGTTCTTCAATAATCATTTTACTCATGTACAGTCCCAGGCCGGTTCCATTTTTTGATTTGGTAGAAAAATAAGGGTCAAATATCTTTGGCATATCTTCACTCCTGATACCGCCGCCAGTATCAGTAATCTCTATCATGCAGGTATGTTTGAGGGTATAGGTACTTATCATGATAGTCGCATTTTCACTTTGGTTTTCAACCATGGCATCTTTGGCATTGTTGAGGATATTTAAAATAACCTGTTTGATTTCATTTTCATAACTCTCTACTGCCTCCTGGGCACGATAGTTTTTTTCGATCATGATCGATTTGGATTGCAGCGTCGGAGCGATGAGAGTGATTGCTTCATTGATCAGGCTGTTGATATCAAAAACCCTGTACTCTTTTTGTGGCTGAAAGAAGTTTTTAAAATCATCAATTGTACTGGAGAGAAACTGCACATATTTGTTCACTTTTTCGACATATTCCAAAATCACTGCATCACTTTTTGCAGCCTCTTCTTCACTGCCTCTTGGTAATTTACCCATCTCAATTTTCATCTGCAACCCCATCATCACCATCGATATTGAGCCCAGAGGCTGTCGCCACTGATGGGATATCATACTCAGCATCTCACCCATCTGTGCGAGTTTGGATTGTTTTATGAGCTGGTTGGTCTGTATTTTATTCTCTTTTTCAAGGGTTTTTCTCATACTGATATCCTTGCAGATAACCTGGATGATTTTTTCACCTTTTATATTGATGATATTTGAGGATATATCAGCCCAAAACAGTTCACCGTTTTTGCGCTTAAACTGCCACTCAAAAGCATGACTTTTTTGTTCTATAAAATCGCGCTGTATCTGTCGTGCCTCTTTTAAAGAGGAAATACCGCTTGGTTGTATTTTTGGGGAAAAAGCCAGGATAAAATGTCCCAGCAGTGACTCTTTTGACTGATAGCCAAACATCCTGGCCAGTGTTTTATTGCACTCTAAAATACGTGCCTCTTTCAATAGACAAATCCCTACACTGGACTGTTCAAAAAGCATCTCATAATTATATCTTTGATAAACCACTTCTTTGCTTTTGGCTTTGACCTTCTCTTTTAGTTTTGCATTCAACTTTGTCAAGGCACTTTGTGCCACAAAAAGCTTATTGACCAATATTCTCACTACAGCTAAAAAGAAAAATATCAGCAGCAAAGGAATCAAATTCTTAAAAACAGTCTGATACATATCCGCTTTATCGGTAAAATAGACAAATTCCCAAGGGGCATTGTGAAACTTTTGATGGTAAATCAACTTTCCATCATACTCAGAAAAACCATTTTTCACCTTTGATTTATCCAGAATATTGATATCCACCAAGCTTTCCAAAGGTGTGATTTTATCATACTTAAATCCATCAATATTATATGCAGCCAAAACTTGTCCCTGTCTGTTTTTAATCAAAGCAGAGCCTCTGAAATCTTTGATTGGTGAAAGCAGATTGGTAAGATGTTCTATCGTCATATCAAAAGCAACCACACCACGAAACAGGCTATCATGATAGACAGGCATCCCGATACTGATCATCAGCCCCAACCCTCCGGCATCTTCATATAAAGGTGTCATATAATAGGATTTGTCGGGATTATACTGCGGCAGTCCATAGGTATAACACTCTTTATCCATATCCTTTTTTTGCAGGTGGAAATTATCAGAATCCACATAGGGAAAAAGATTAATAAAACCTTTTTTGGAAGTATAATAGACCCAGGCGATATCTTTTATGCCTGTACTGATATCATAAAAAAGCGGATTGAGCGAGAGTGCCATACAGATCTCATCTGCGTCAATCTTTTTTAAATCTGCATATCCTGTTAGATTACTGCGATATAACGCATCAAAACTTTTAGGATACCGCTCATCAATCGCAAAATAATCTTTTTCAGGCACGCTATCAACAGTAGATGTCAACCTATGACAATTTGCTGGCGGATTCTCCAGCCAATTCTCTGCAGCAGTATGCAGATAGGTGATTGTATGAATTTTATCATCAAGGGAGTGTTCAATCGTTGTAAATAAATTACTGATGTCTTTATATTTGTCACTTTCGTATAGTGTTACATTTTTGTTTATTTCGAGTATCAAAATGGTACATAAAAAAATGAAAAGTACGATAAAAAGTCCATTGATAAAGTTTTTAGAGACAAAAAATCTGGACATTTTATGCATCAATATTTCTCCTTTTATGATATCGTATGCTCAGCCTATACAATATATTCATTTCTTTAGCACAATATGTTCCAACTATTTTATTAAGCTATCATGATAGTATTAGAATAAAAATTATAGTATAATGTAGAACAAAATTTTACCAAAGGAATAAAAATGGCAAAAGTAGTTAAAGTAATTGAAGTTTTAGCACAATCAGACAAAAGTTGGGAAGATGCAGCACAAAATGCGATCACAGAAGCCTCAAAATCAGTCAGAAATATCAAGTCAATCTATATCCAGGAAAAAAGTGCCAAAGTCACAGACAATAAAATATCCAAGTACAGAATCACGGCCAAGATATCGTTTGTCATCGACTAAGCTGATATGATACCACTAATTTATGAAAATACTCTTTCTTTATACCCGGTTTGACAAGGCACTCAAAGAGAAGGTCAAACAGCTAGAGGCACACAATGCAGAAGTATCTACACTCTCCCTGCTAGAGTACAAGCTCAAAAAGGGAGATGAGACAGCTGATCTCGAACCTGCCAGCAAACTGGAATTTTTAGAAAAATCCACTGCCAGACTCAGACTCTTAAATCGTATCTACAAACGCAAAAAAATGGTTCGTTCGCTTGAGGACTATGATATCATCGATCTGTACGAATGTGAACAGTCAGCCCTTTTTATCGTTGATGAAATCCGTGAAAAATGTTATGACTACTTTATCACTTGCGGTTATCATGATACACCCTCTTTACTGCTAAAGCCTTTTTACAGCTATCTCTACAATAAAGCAAGATTTTTGCTCTTTAATTCCCACAAAAATGCGCTCATGGATCACTATGCACAAAAAAGCCGTCTGATCTATGACGGTATCCCCTTATTTGATGCAATAGATAAAATCACACAAGAAGATATTTTCAAAGCTTCTTATGCCATGGGATTTGATTTGGACAAAGAAATTACCTATGTCCACCTGCAGGGCGCACTGGCTAAACAACTGGCTTTTATAGAAGAACTGCTGACACTTCCGCAAGAGAGACTGCGCCAAAGCACTTTTATCTTTTATCTCAACGCACATAACCTGCAAGAGAGAAAAGCCGTCAAAGCACTGCTTGAAGAAAAAAATTTTGACTATCTTCTCATTGAAGTACTGATCACAGCAAAGCAGCATGCCCTGCTATACAAAATAGCGGATAAATCGATCATTCTTTCTGCTCAAAACAATTCAGGACTGCCCGCATCATGCTATGCGCAAAACCATACCTATCTCTATCATGATACATTCATTGATCCCATCTATAAGGAAAAAGATATTTTTATCGATACCTTTGAAAACTTTAAAAATCATGCAGGAGAAGAAAATAGTATTATCGCAGATTTATGTAAAGCCAATCAAGCAAAAGTGGCAGCACTTTTTTCACCATCCGCTACCATTAACCAATATATAGAGGTATTAAAAGAAGTATGATTATAGATACACACTGTCACTTAAATGACAAACGATATATCGATGATATAGATGAAGTTATCACCCGCGCCAAGGAACATGGTGTCATCGCAGCTATTATCCCCGGAGCTGACCCGGCTGAATTACCAAGAGCCGCCATGCTCTGTGAAAAATATGAAAACCTTTTTTTTGCTGTTGGTGTACACCCCTATGATATCGCCTCTTTTGATGAAGCACTCCTAAGACAATATGCCTCACATCCCAAATGTGTCGCTGTGGGAGAATGCGGATTGGATTATTTTCGTCTTCCAGAAGATGATGCTGCAAAAGAAAAAGAGAAGATGGCACAAAAAGAAATTTTTATCGCACAGATCAAACTGGCGATAGAACTTGATAAGCCGCTCATTGTACACATCAGGGAAGCTTCAGCAGACAGCAAAGCAATCCTTTTAGAGCATGACGTGGCAAAAGTTGGCGGAGTATTGCACTGCTTCAATGCCAGTGAAACACTGCTTGCATTGGCAGAACACAACTTTTACTTTGGTATTGGAGGTGTACTGACTTTTAAAAATGCGAGAAAACTGGTAGAAATATTGCCAAAAATACCGCAAAACAGACTGCTGATTGAAACAGACGGTCCCTATCTGACCCCGCATCCCCATCGTGGTGAACGTAATGAACCCTACTATACCACACTGGTTGCTGCAAAAATGGCTGAAATACTAAATATACCCCAGACAAAATTGGAAAAATTGGTTTTTTCCAATACTAATAAACTATTTAAAGATTTAATTAAGGATATTTAATATAATATATTAAGTTTATTTTAACTAAATTCAAATCAGATCATTCAAAGGTTATTCATTTTTATCATAAAATACTTCATACTCATACTACTTTGCCTGAATAGCCTATATGCGGTTAATCTTAACTTTGTTGCATCCAGCTTCCATGAAAAAGATGAAAGAGCGGTACTGAAAAGTCTCGATATTGATGCCGATTTTATCGGTGATGCTGAATATGAAAACATGAAAAGCAGCATCGATAAAGTCGATCTTCTCTATTTTTCCAGAACACTAAAGGATGGTCCTGTTATCATCGAGACACTCAAAAGTATGCTCAAAAAGTCCAATATCCCTGATACTTTTCTCTATATGGCGATGGTTGAATCCAAGTTTCTTACAACTGCAAAATCCAGTAAAAAAGCCGCTGGTTTGTGGCAGCTGATGCCGCAGACGGCTAAAAATCTGAAACTCACCATAAACAGTAAAATAGACGAACGGCTTGATCCTATCAAATCAACTAAAGTAGCCATCAAATATCTACAATATCTGCATGGTAGATTTCATAAATGGTACCTGGTTGCCATGGCCTACAACTGTGGCGAAACCAGACTCTCAAAAGCGATCACTAAAGCTGGTACTGATAATATATTTGCCCTGCTTGACAGTGATTATAACTATCTTCCAAAAGAGACCAGGCGCTATATCAGAAAGCTTATCGTTGCTTCTTTGATCGCGCACAGTGATGCTATGCTCTCTGAGGCAAAGAAAATTCAAACCAAACATAAAAAAATAAAACTCAAAACACTCAAAGTCAAAGAGGGAACCAGCCTAAAAAAAGTGGCCTCCTCTTACAAGATACCGGTGCGAATCCTGAAAAAATACAATGCCCACATCCTCAAAGGTGTCACGCCAAAAGGCCACAGAAAATACTGTATCTATATCCCTGAAGACAAAATCAATAAAGAAAAAGCGATCTGCAGTATCAATGAAAATATCTTTACCTATACTGTCAAAGAAGGAGATACACTTTTTCTGATCTCCAAACGCTTCAATAATAAAATGTCAGCTATTAAAAAACTCAACCAGGACTTGCCTAAAACACTTACAATTGGTAAAAAGCTGGCACTTATCGGCAAAAACAATGAAAAACTGAAATACAAAAGTATCTCTTTTACCGCCATCAAAAAGCCTGCACCTCTCACACAGAAGTCACCAGTTGAAAAAACAACAACATTAACAATTTTACCAAAACAGAAAAAAGATAAAATTGTTTTAAAAGAAAAGCCACTAAAAAATAAGCAAAAAGCAGTGGTTAAAGATAACAATAAGAGAAAAATAACTAAGATAGTAAAACTAAAACCTACCAAAAATAATGAAAAGACTTTTTCCTATACTGTTCAAAATGGTGATACCCTCTTTAGCGTCAGTAAAAAGTTTAACAATAAAGTATCGACACTGATCAAACTCAATGGAAAACTTTCATCAAAATTAAAAGTAGGCAGAACACTCACAATAAAAAGGTAAC
>JANTGR010000001.1 GCA_024762875.1 Sulfurospirillum sp. | reverse complement strand
AACCAGCCACCATCAAAGGTTTCAGGCAGACAAAATGCTGCTTGATATACAATCAAAGTCTAACTTTGGGAATGGATCTATTTTTGGGGGCAGGTCACCATTAAGTGGTCTTGTAGCTTTTTTGTTTGGATACTATGCACAAAAGAAAAAATGGAAAATAGCAGACTTTTTTTAAAAATTCTAGGAACACTAGGACTATATTTTTAATTTTTATAAAGCGATATAGGGTTTTGACTCCTCTTCTTATCATGATAAATATTCCCCAAAACAAAAATATATTTCAAAATAACATATGATATAAAAGAGTTGCCATAATAGTTTTGAATATACATTTTAACTTTTACGCAACATCATTACTGACTGCCACTTAAGTAGCACAATAAAAATCAAACTTATTGTAAAATATCCCAAATAAAAGTGAAAGGGTATGTATGAATAATATATTTGAACAATTAACCAATGCTATGACAGAAGCTATCGAGAGTGGAATCTCTTTGGCACTGCATAGTCAAAATCAAGAGGTGGAACCTCTACATATTTTATGGGCACAGGTGACAAACACCGCTTCATTGCTCAATCAAGCACTGAACAAAATGGGTGTGGACAAAGCAGCCTTGGAGTTAGAGCTCAAAAGCGCCGTGGCAAAGTTTCCAAAGGTCTCTTCTGTCACCAAAGAAAACATCAAACTAGGAAGAAATGCCGTCGAGAGTCTGCAAAAAGCACAGGGACTGATGACACAGCAGGGAGATCAGTATCTTTCTGTAGATACCTGGCTCATTGCCAATCTTGACAATCCACAACTCAAAGATACACTTGGAAAGTTTCTGGATCTTTCAGAGTTTAAAAAGACGCTTGAAGCGATGCGTGGCGGTAAGAGTATCGACTCCAAAAGTGCAGAAGAGAAGCTGGAGTCATTAGAAAAATATGCTATTGACTTAACACAAAAAGCCTTGGATGGAGAGCTTGACCCTGTTATCGGACGGGATGAAGAGATACAACGTATGATGCAGATTCTTATCCGAAAAACAAAGAACAATCCTATCCTTTTAGGGGAGCCGGGTGTGGGTAAAACTGCTTTGGCAGAAGGACTGGCACAGCGTATTGCAGACAAAGAAGTACCTCTTAGCCTGCACAATAAAAGATTGATGTCTTTGGATATGAGTACACTTATCGCAGGTGCAAAATACAGAGGAGAATTTGAAGACAGACTCAAAGCCATCATCGAAGAAGTCAAAAAAGATGGCAATATAATCCTCTTTATCGATGAGATACATACTATAGTCGGTGCGGGTGCGAGTGAAGGAAGTATGGATGCAGCGAACATCCTAAAACCGGCACTTGCAAGAGGAGAACTGCATACTATCGGAGCAACCACACTCAAAGAGTATAGAAAATACTTTGAAAAAGATGCCGCACTGCAGCGTCGTTTCCAGCCTGTAAAAGTAGATGAGCCCAATCAAAATGAAGCCTTACAAATTATGCGGGGTATCAAAGAGCGTTTAGAGGCACACCATAATGTGCAGATTCTTGATTCTGCACTCATTGGTGCAGTCAAACTTAGCACCCGTTATATTACCGACAGATATCTCCCTGATAAGGCGATTGATCTGATTGATGAAGCAGCAGCAGAGCTGAAGATGCAGATAGAGTCAGAGCCTTTTGACCTCTCTAAAGTAAAGCGGGAAATAGAGCAGCTTTTAGTTGAAAAAGAGGCACTGAAGATGGAAAAAAGTGCCAAAAATGATGATCGGCTGAAAGAAATTGAAAAAGAGGTAGCAGACCTTGAAGAGAAAAAGCGTACACTTGAGACACAGTTTGAGAGTGAAAAATCTGTCTTTAAAGAGATAGCTGAAGCAAAAAGCAAAGTAGAAGAACTCAAACGTGAAGCAGAGATGGCAAAACGTAACGGTGACTTTAACAAAGCCGCCGAAATAGAATATGGTGCCATTCCCGAGCAGCAAAACAGAGAAAAAGATCTCAATGAACAGTGGGAACGTATGCAAGAAGGCGGAGTACTGCTCAAAAACAGTGTCGATGATGAGATGATCGCCACAATTGTGAGTAAATGGACCGGCATCCCAGTCAATAAAATGCTCCAAAGTGACAAAGAGCGCATACTAGGCGTAGAAGATGAGTTAAAATGCCGTGTGATCGGTCAGGACTCTGCACTCAAAGCGATTGCCAGAGCAATCAAACGTAACAAAGCAGGGCTTAGTGACCAAAACAGGCCGATTGGTTCTTTTATGTTTTTAGGGCCAACCGGTGTGGGAAAAACCGAGAGTGCAAAAGCCTTGGCTACCTTCCTCTTTGACAGTGATAAATCACTTGTTCGTTTTGATATGAGTGAGTACATGGAAAAACATGCGGTGAGCCGTCTGGTTGGGGCACCTCCTGGCTATGTAGGCTATGAGGAGGGTGGACAGCTTACTGAAGCTGTGCGCCGTAAACCGTATAGTGTTTTATTGTTTGATGAGATAGAAAAAGCACATCCGGATGTTTTTAACATCATGTTGCAGGTACTGGATGATGGACGATTGACAGATAACAAAGGAGTCACGGTAGATTTTAAAAATACCATTATCATCCTCACATCCAATATCGCCAGTGACAAGATCATGGAATTTTCTGATCCGGGTGATAGAGAAAAAGCGGTCAAAGATGAACTCAAAGGCTATTTTAAACCTGAGTTTTTAAACAGATTGGATGATATTGTGATCTTTAATCCACTAGGATTGGAACAAATCACAAAAATTGTAGATGTCCTGTTTGAGGGAATCCGTCAAAAAGTTGCTGAAAAAGGAATCGCAATTTCATTAAGTGAGAGTGCCAAAGCACATATCGGAGAAGAGGGATTTGACCCAGTTTACGGCGCGCGTCCACTCAAGCGTGCACTATATGAAGAAGTTGAAGACCGCCTGGCAGAGTTAATCCTGTCAGATAAAATCGAAGAGGGTGACAGTGTACTCTTTGATGCTGAAAATGGTGAGATCAACGTTAAAATTAACGCATAAAAAAGAGCAGTAGGATTGCTATCCTACTGCTTTAACGCTTCATTGCACCAATCTACAATCACTTTCTTATCATGATCTTTCAAAACAGCTTCCTGATGGAGTTTTAGATAGCCAGACAGCGGCATCATACCATTGTTGACCGTTTGGATGGCACGCTTGAGGCGCTTCATTTTTGTTGCGTGGTCGATTTTCTTCCACTCAGAAAAATTCAGGGCTTTGCGTCCATCATTGACATGTGAGACAATGACCCATGAAAAAGGTGCTATCTCACTGTATTTAGGCCAGATTGTTTCATTGGAGTGGCAGTCATAACAGGATGTTTTTAATAGCGTTTGTACCTCTTTTGGGGCATGCAGTGCAATCGTCTCATCCACAACAGGATTAGTCTTTGCCGGTCGTATAAACTGTATGAGCACCAAAATGGCTATCATGATAATCACTGTTTTTTTCATAAGAATCCTTTGGATGAATGGTAAAGATTTTCAAGATTATAGCATAAGTAATGTTTCTATAGTTAATGTGATGGCAGGATATGCCGATATAGAGTTATAGAAGGAGAGAATATGAAATATAAAAGAATTACCTCAGTATTGATCGCCAGTTCTCTTATTTTAGCTGCTAATATCTCAACTTCCAAAGGCTATGATGGCACAGTAACTCAAGCTATCAATATGGACTTAATGGTGCTTGCTGTATCTTCTCTCAAACAAGTCAATCAACAGGTGCAGCAACCCGCCCATAATTGCGACTGCGACAAATAAAACAACCCAATTCATTATAACTCCTTTCTTTTCACTCTAGCATGAGTAGGATATGGAATTTATTAAATGAAAAAAGAATATTATTATCCCAATCTTAAAAAATATAAATAAATATATAAAGCTTTAGAATAATTAAATTATTTTAAGTATAGTAATAAAATTATTTTTGATGACAGTTTCAAAAAGTAACAGATAATCATCCTAAATCAAATATATGTTATCATAAAATATGACTATCATGATAAAGATAATGCAATTTTTTCTCTACCTAGGTGCCATCATTTTACTCTATATTGGCACAGCCAAGGTATTGACATATTTTCCCAAGAGTGCTTCCTGTGACAAAACAGGCAATGAAACTATCTTTGTACTTGCTTCGGATGAATACTTTTCACACACAGAAATCATTTTCAAGCTCAAGAAACATCAAAAACTTTTTTTTGAAACTTTTCCGGATTTACTGCGGGGAAACAGCAGCGGATATCTCTCATTCTCATATGGTGACAGGGATTTTATGATGGATAAAGGGGGATTTGATGATCTCAATATCACTTTGGCTCTGCGCGGGCTTTTTATCAACACACCAGGCCTCATCAAAGTCGGGCATTATGGCAGTTTTTCCCACTCCCATGCTAAAACCATCTCACTAACATCTGAGTGTGCCACAGCACTCTTGCACAATATTTTAAATTCATTTACTAAAAATAAAAGCCATGTTGTCCCTTTTGCAGATCATTTTCATCTCTATTATGTGCACTATTATCTTGCAAAAAAAGCGTACAATTTATGGCATACCTGCAATACATGGACAGGAGATCGTCTGCGACAGAGTGGCTTTCGTATGGGGTATTGGACACCTTTTGCTTCCAATGTCACTTCTCAATTTAATTAGCTATAATTGGGTGTTTTAGCCATACACCCTTATGCACTAAGGCTTCGCCCTATAGGGCTGCAGAGTCGTTTATAAGGGTGTATGGCTAAAAACCCAAAAATATAAAAGGAATAACACATGTCACGATTTGATCAATTGGCATCTGAATGGGATTTACGCCCCCAGAGGGTACAAAGTGCCAAAAATGTTAGTCAAAAATTACGCTCATTGATTCCACTTAAAGATCAGAATGTCCTGGATTATGGTGCAGGGACAGGTTTGATTGCCTTTGATTTGTGTGAAGATGTCCACACCGTAACGGCGATGGACAATTCCCACGGTATGCTTGAAGAGATTGAGAAAAAAGCACAAAAAGCAGGCATTGACAATGTCATCACGCTCTATCATGATATCAATGATACCCATCTTCCAAAGCAACAATATGACCTTTTTGTCTCCAGTATGACGATGCACCATATCCCTGATACAAAAGCTTTTTTAAAAAAAGCAAAAGAGAGTTTAAAAAAAGAGGGCTATATTGCAATCAATGACCTGGAGAGTGAAGATGGAAGTTTTCACAGTATGGGCAATGATGATGTAGCACATTTTGGTTTTGACAAAGAGCAGATAAAGCGTATCTTTGAGGAGCTCGAACTTGAAGTTGTTTTTATGGATACGGTGGAAATCATCTCTAAAAAAAGAGACTATCCTGTTTTTTTAATTGTAGGAAAAAATGTTTAAACTGCCCATTCTCATACTGCTTTTGGCACTGCAAATAGAAGCTGCACCGCTTAAATCACTCATCTCAAATATGATCATTATCGGATTTGAAGGTACAACTTTACCCAAAGAGTTGGCTGGATATATTCAAAAAAACGGCATAGGAGGGGTGATACTCTTTGCTAAAAATATCAAAAGTCCCAAGCAGCTGCAAACGCTTACAAAAACACTGAGAAGCTGCGATCCATCTATCATGATAGCCCTTGACCAGGAAGGCGGACTGGTTGAACGCTTAAATAAAAAAAATGGATTTATATCAACAGATAAACCTGCTCAAATGGCACAAAAAAGTACCAAAGAGGCAGCCGATGCTTATGAAAAGATGGCAAAATTATTATATGATAATGGCATCAATGTTAACTTTGCGCCCTCTGTTGATCTGGCCAAAAATCCTAAAAATACTGTCATCGTCAAATATGGCAGATCCTTTTCAAAAGACCCGCAAACGGTTATCAAATACGCTTCTGTATTCATGCACGCGATGCAAAAATACAAGGTACTTTCTGTGATCAAACACTTCCCCGGGCACGGCTCATCTTTGGATGATTCGCATCAGGGATTTGTCGATGTCAGCGATACCTGGGGGAAGGATGAATTGATCCCCTTTTTTGCCTTGCAGCCAAAAGCTATCATGTCTGCACATATATATAACCGCCACCTGGATGCGCACTATCCTGCTTCCCTCTCTAAAAAGACACTCTCATGCTTACGTGACAAAGGTTATGAAGGCTTGTTGATCTCAGACGATATGCAGATGAGAGCGATTTCACAAAACTATGACCTCAATACCACACTTGCCCAAGCCATCAATGCTTCTACAGATATGCTGCTCTTTGGCAATCAACTATCCAAACCCACCAAGATAACAACACTGGTTGATCATATCCAGATGTTGGTAGAACAGGGGAAGATAAAAAAAGCACAGATTATCAAAGCAAATAAAAGAATAAACCGTATCAAAAAGGAATTGCAGCATGAACGATAAGATAGCATTTGTATATGGCAGTGACTGTGATGATATTCTAAAAGAGGCACAGAACAATCAATATGCCCCTTATTTGGACTTTATCATGATAGATGAATTTGTTAAAAATCCACAACTATTTTCCCAAAATCACAAGATTTTGCTATGTGGTGAGATAGCAGAAATAAAAAGTGTGATTGAGTTGGCAGAAGAGGGTAGTTGTTCTTTGGGACTTATTCCCAAGAAAAAGCAACATGCACTGCGTGAATCCTTTCATCTAAGCAATTCTATACAGGAGAATATTACCCTTGCAATGGAAAATGAAAGCCGCAGTATTGACCTCTTGGTGGGTGCAGGAAAAGTTGTACTCTATTCTGCCCAGATAGGGGATACACCGCCACTCTCCTATAGTGCCAGCCAATATGAAGAAAAAAAATTTGCTGAGCGATTGCAGGATTTTTTCGGTATCTTTAAAAAGTTTAAAACCCTGCAACATGCCAAACTGAAACTGCGTACTCTTAAACAGCAGGAAATCACAACAGTAGGCTCAGGTATCGTCATCGTTGAACATGATAATCACACAATGGCATCACGCATTGTGCAGGAAGATCTTTCGATCAATGACGGCCAACTATCCGCCTTGCTCATTTCACCACCATCAATTATGGGCTATTTGGGCTTTTTGGTCAGAGGCTTTTTCACAAAACCCAAAAAAGGCAGCCTGCATGCACATATCGGACACATCAAAAGTGAACGGCTTGAGATAGAGAGTGAGCCGCCATTACCTGTTAAAATTGACGGAGAAGAGGCAGGTAGCACACCTGTGAGCTTTGAAGTACATAAAAAAGTGATCAATATGTCACTGCCGTCTTCTTTTTGGGAAAAAGAGGGCAGTGTAGCTGAAAAAGAGACCGTCAAACTAGGTAATCTCGTCACCAGCCAGGAAGCTGTCAGTTACAGACAGGCAGCTTTGCCACTATTTACACATGCCAGTGAAGAACAGTTTCAGTCACTTTTTGTTTCACTCAGAGAAGAGGCAAAAGCCAGTTCTACGTTCATGACATTGATATTTTTAAGTACATTGCTGGCAACCGTAGGACTCTATCTCAATTCTGCATCAGTTATTATTGGTGCGATGCTGCTTGCTCCATTGATGCAGCCGATCGTCTCTTTTTCAATGGGTCTGCTCAGACGCGATCAAAGTATCTTTACGCTTTCACTGCGAACGATCATCATTGGTGTATTGATTGCAGTGGTCTCCAGCAGCCTGTTTACCCTGATGATGCCTTTTGATACACTGACAGCTGAGATGCAGGGGAGATTGAAACCGAGTTTATTGGATTTGATGGTTGCCCTCATCGCTGGTGTCGCAGCAGCCTATGCCAAAAACAATGAAAAAATTATTGGTTCACTGGTTGGTGTTTCTATTGCCGTGGCGTTGGTACCGCCTATTGCTGTAGCAGGGATTGGTTTGGGATGGATGAACTTTTACATGTTTTCACATGCTTTTTTACTCTTTTTGACCAACCTGGCAGGGATTGTTTTTGCTGCATCCATGCTCTTTTTAATGCAGGGGTTTTCACCAATTCACAGCGCTAAAAGGGGGCTCTTTATTTCGCTTATTGGTGCTTTGGTTATCTCCATCCCTCTCTATTTCTCTTTTCAAACCATCCGGCAGGATGCCAAAATAAAATCTGCACTTTTGGGAACAGTATTTCATATACATAGCAGAGATGTCAGGCTTGAATCAATCCAGCTTTCACATACCAACGGTATATTGCATATTAAGTGTGACATGATAAGCAAGGGCTATTTAACGATACAAGAGAAGCAGGAGATTAAAAACAAAATAACACATGCCTTACATGAACAAGTGATATTGGAAGCGGTAGAGCGGGTGGAGTTTTAGAGAGCAATACAGTGGCTGCTCTCTAAAAAGTAATTTTGCCATCTTCTTGTAATTTTCGAATAATCGCTTTGGCTTTTTCATGCCCTCCATAGGCTGCCTTTCTACACAGCTCCAATGCTTTATCATGATCTTCTTCTACACCTAAACCCGCATCATAGAGCTGGCCTAAATTATACTGTGCAACAGCTAAACCTTTTTGACTGGCACGGTCAAAACAGACAAAAGCCCGCTGGTAGTTTTGCTCCACACCCACTCCTTCTTTATAACAGACTCCCAGATTGTTAAAAGCTTCAATATGTCCGCGTTTGGCTGCTTCCTCATACCAAAATGCGGCTTCTGAAGCATTTTGTGCACAGGTGATACCACGTTCAAACTGCAACGCCACCTGATACTGTGCCTGAGGCACACCGGCGATAGCAGCTTCTAAAAACAATGTATGTGCTTTTACAGGATTTTTGATCACCCCGCCTAAACCGCTATCATAAAGCAGTGCCATATTGTATAGGGCATAAGGCTGTTTTTGTTCCATCGCTTTTTCATAGAGCGTCAAAGCTTTTAATTCATCTTTGTTGACACCCTCTCCCTGCTGATACATAAAGGCCAGTGATGTTTGGGCATCAGCATTGCCCTCATCTGCCAGTTTTTCATACAACTCTTTTGCTTTTTCATATGCTTTTTCATTATAAGCTTTGTGTGCTTCTTGTAACATTTTTACTCTTTTATCAATTTTTTATAAGCTGTTTCCAGCTGATGCATGGCGAGAGCCAGTTGCTTGGGCGGATGCGCAAAATTAAGCCTCATAAATCCGCTGCCCGCTGCGCCAAAGCTGTCTCCAGGATTCAAACCCAGTCCGGCTTCTTCACTAAACCAGCGATGAAGCGCTGCATCATCCAGAGCCAGTTTTCTGCAGTCAAGCCACAATAAAAATGTGGCTTGGGGCTGCACTGGTTTAATGAGACTCATTTTATCCAATTTTTGATTCAAATATGCCAGATTATCCTGGAGTGTACTTTTTAATCTCTTTAGCCAGGCATCACTCTGTCTGTATGCCCCGACAGTTGCTGCAAGTGAGAGAGGATTGGCCTGTATGAGAGCATAGCGTTTAAACAGCATTAAAAATTTTCTTCTTAGTCTGCTATCATGGATAATAGCATAGGCATTGACTATACCGGCTATATTAAAAGTCTTTGAAGGGGCATTGAGTGTGATAGTCAGATGCGGCAGCAAGGTTGCAATGGGAATATGTTTTTGATGATAAACAATATCAGCATGGACTTCATCACTAAGCACAAGAAGATCATATTTTTGACAAATGGCAGCTATTTTTTCCAACTCCTCTTTTTGCCACACCCTGCCGCTGGGATTATGGGGGGAGCAAAACAAAAAGAGTGATGCTTCTTTTGCTTTTTGCTCAAAATCTTCAAAATCAATGTGATATTGACCTTCCTCGTAAACCAGCGTATTATCCAGGATACGCCGTTTTTGATGCTTTATGGCACCCATAAACGGTGGATATATCGGTGTTTGGATGAGGACGCCATCGCCAGGTTTGCTAAAGGTTTCTACTGCGATATTGAGGGCAGAAACAATCGAGTTGATGGGGGATATCTCTTGTGTATCTACCTGCCATCCATGCTGCTGATGCATCCAGTGTTGGATAGATTGTATATACAGATCATAAAAAGTGGTATATCCAAAAATAGGATGATCGATGCGGTTTTTCAGCGCATCTTCAATCCCCTGGGATGTAGGCAGATCCATATCTGCCACCCATAAAGGGATAACATTCTCTTTGCCAAATTTTTCAACTCTTGCCTCATATTTTTCACTAAAGCTGTTTTGGCGTGAATATCTATTGATCACTTCTTCTCCCAAATACTCATTTGTGCAATAGTATATTGGTGTTTGCGGGCACTCTCTTTGATCACAAAAGGGACTTCTTTGGTATCAACAAAATGAAAGGCATTTGTCAATATCTCTTTGAGACCATCCAGGGTGCGGATATCCTCTCCTTCTCGTTTATAACCGCCGATCCATTTACTTTTGGGTGTGAACTCCTCTAGCCAGGTATAAGGGCTGGTAAGGATCAGCATCCCGCCGCTGTTTAGCCGCCAGGAGAGATCCATGAGAAATTTTTGGGGATCATATAAACGGTCTATGAGATTACCGGCAAATATCAGATCATATCCTGTAAATTGTGGTTTTAGATTGCAGGCATCCGCCTGTAAAAAGGTCACTTTATCAGCATATTGGTCTAAATCAAAATCAAGCAAGGAGACATTTTCATAAGCCAGAAGTTCACCTTCCAAAGGGTGTGTAAAACGTAAATGCTTCTCCTCCCTGATACGGCTTGCCGTGGCAATAAATCTAGCCGTAAAGTCAAGACCCGTCACACTCTCAAATCCCCTGGCCAGTTCAAAAGTACTGCGTCCTACAGCACAGCCGACATCCAGCGCTTTTCTTTTTGGTTTATCTTTCATATACTCGATGGCAAGGGCAGCACAGGCAGCTGGATAGTTTGGTACCCCCAGGGCATTTTTTCCCCAGCCAAATTCAATGTATTGGGAGACCAGTACATCACTTTCATAAATATTCTCTCCTACCTTTTCTTCATAGGCACTCTCTACATAGCGAAATCCTGCATGCTGGTGAAAATGTTTTCTAAATGCATAGCGCGAAGTCAGCAGTGCTTCATTGCCGGTACTAATCCAGGATCCACCTTTGATGAGATTGTGCCTGGTATCAAAAGTCGGTGTAGAAAAGTCATCATAGAGAGGATGTACCTCAAATCCATCATAAGGATAGATCGGCGTTTGGCTCCATTGCCAGACATTGCCAATGAGATCATAAAATCCATTATGGTTAAAAGTCGTAACCGGAACAGTAGAAGCAAAGTGTTCAAGATTGATATTGGCATCGGTTTTATCGACACTTGTATTATCCTTGATATCACAAAAATCGACCAAAGCGTACCACTCATCTTCTGTCGGCAGGCGCAGATCTTTAGCCAGGCGTTCACTCAGCCAGTTACAATAGGCTTTGGCTTCATGATAATTGACTTCTACAGGATGATCGTACATAAAATCCACAGTTTGCGCCAAAAATCTTATCCTGTAGCCACTCTCTGTTTTAATCCAAAACTTGGGCTTCGTCGCTGCAGTGATATTTTTCCATCGCTTACCGGCTTGTTCCCAGTATGAGTCCCGTTCATACCCCTTATCTTCCACAAAGGAAAGAAATTCTTTATTGGTCACTAAAAATTTTGAAGCCTTAAAGCTGGGTATATTGGCTTCATGGGTTCCATATTCGTTATCCCAGCCAAAATAGGGAAAGTTCTCTTTCTTATGGCGAAAAACAGTAGAAGAGGGCACCGGAATCAATTCATTTTCAGGGGCATAACGGTGTTCGCTGCAGATGGGCCATCCTGGCAGTGCTTTTACATAATCAAGTGGCAATTCCCGTATCAGTACAGAGGAAGTTTCCAGATGAATACGTTCATGTTCAATCCCCATCATGATAGCCCACATAGGGGAATTCCAAGTGATCGGCAGTGTGAAATCAGCGTGATCTATAATATCAAGCACAGATTCTTTTACTCTGTTTCTATAGGTTCTTGTCTCTTCTATACCCGGCCAGTTGTAATGTGTTTCATCTACATCATCCCAGCTCATTTCATCTACACCAACAGCAAAAACAGATTCAAGCTTTTCATCGATTCGCTGATGCAGCAGATGTGCCTGTGTGAGTTTATTGACAAAAAACGTTGCGGTATGTCCAAAATAAAAGATCAATGGGTGTCTGAGTGGATTGGCTTTTTCAAAATAACCTTTTTCATCCACGATATGTTCAAACAACTCTTCATACAGCGCATAGGTACTGAGAAAATATTCTCTAATTTCCCTGCGTTTTGTCGCTATATCACCACCATCAAGCCGTATATTGTGTGTGATTTTTATCATGATACTACTTTCACCATCCTTGTAAGTTGCATGGCATAGCCATATTCATTATCCTGCCAAGCCATGATTTTGACCAAATTGCCACCAATGATCTGCGTTAAAGATGCATCAATGACTGCCGCATAGGGATTACCTATAAAATCGGAAGATACCAATAATTCTTTTGTGATATCCAGCATATTTTTAAATTGCATGTTGCTTTTATCAAAAAAGAGTTTATTGATAGAGTCTGCATCTGTAGATTTGTCCAGTTTGAGTGTTATGTCATACAGGGTAGTTGCAGGAAGCGGAATACGGATACTCTTTGCTGTCAGTTTATCTCTAAGATGCGGGAAAAAAAGTTCCGTCGCTTTTTGGGCAGAACTGACCAGAGGCTGAATATTTTGTGTGGCAGAACGCGTTCGTCTGATATCTTTGGAATAATGTTTGACATCCAATAGACTTTGATATGCTGTATAACTGTGAAACATACTCATACTGCCGCTTTTGACACTGTAAGCTTCATCCAGTACAGAAAAGATTGGTACGATAGCATTGGCAGAACAAGAAGAGTTTGAGATAATCCTTTCTCCCTGATAATATTGATGATTAACATCCATGATAAAGGTAGGAATATCTGCATTGGCAGGTGCAGAAATGACTACGGTTTTTGCACCGTTTTCAAGATAAATCGCATTCTCTTCTTTGCCAAGAAAGATACCCGTACATTGTAAAAGAACATCCACACCATCCAGGTTTAAATTCCTGGGATCCTTTTCCTGAAACAAAGAAATGGCCTGTTTGTCTATCACAAGCTGATTGTCCACTACTTCTATAGAGTGCGCACTACTGCCATAGACAGAATCATAAGCAAACAGTCTGCCCATTTGTTCCCTGTCATAAATATCATTGATTCCAACAACGACGATACTTTCATCTTCTATCATGATACGCAGTGCTGCCCTGCCGATTCGGCCAAAGCCATTGATAAAAACCCTTGTTTTTTTCACTTTTTTTTCTTTCGTATCTGAAATTTTTGTGGCTGTATAGTGATATCTGTGATCACCGTACCTGCTCTTGTCTGTAAGACATCAGCAATCACTTTAGCGATATCTTCCGGTTCGATATAACAAAGAGGATCCGCACTCTCTTGAAAATGCAAGTGATCAAAAAAAGCTGTTTTGGTAATGTCAGGATTGATATTGACCACTTTTAAACCTGACTTTCTTGCTTCTTTGAACAAAGAAGTTGCAAAATGCTTCAAACCAGCTTTGGTAGCACCATACACTGCACCCTGCAAAGCAGGTTCAATCCCGGAAATAGAGTTGATAAAAAAGAGTGTTCCCTGCTGCTGCTTCAGAGTTCTTAAATAGTGACGGCTAAGCAGTAAAGGTGCTGTAAGATTGAGTGCAATCATCTCTTCTATCTGTGTGATTTTCAACTCTTCATGCGGTGCAAAATACCCCACACCTGCAGCATGTACTAACAATGTCAAATCTTTAATATCCGGAAAAGATTGTGTTTTGACAAGGTCTATCATGATAGGAATAAACAGTGGATCTTCAAGCTGGCATTTGTCAAAATCCCGAGCCATTCCATAGACTTTATAGTCTAGACTTAAAAGTTTTTTGACGACTGCCAATCCAATCCCGCTGGATGCACCGGTAACCAATGCTGATTTCAGAGACATAATGTTTCCTCTATCTCCTCTATATGAGGCATAAGCAAAGCTTTTACTCTCGTATCAGAAGGTATTGCAGTCTCTGTATAATCTGATACTACTTTCATAATCATGATCTGTGATTTTGGGATAAATTTCACGGCAGCAAGATAAACACCGATACTTTCCATATCTGCGACATCTGTTTTAACCGTTCCTTTGCTAGAGAGAGCCAGCTCAACACAACTTAAAGCCATACCTTCTTGCTGGGGTAAATGATAAACTTTTTGTGTTCCAACATCAATCAGCTTTGTGGCAGTCAATAGTGATCCAATCATCACAGCGTGATTGACGCTCGTACAGGTTCCAATATTTAAAACAGTGTCATCCACACAGGCGCCGAATTTTTCAAGAAGATAGGTCGTTGCGATAGCCGCATTGACTTTCCCAATACCTGAAACAATCAATTTAAAACTACTGTTTTCAAAGAGTGGAAAAAGAGAATTTCTGCTTTTTTGAAGCTTAAAATGGCTGATAAAAGGTGATGCTTCTGCCTGCAGTGCAGTTATAATATAAATCATAATCTATTTTATCATATTTATTTTTAGAAAGTTATTGTATAATTTTATATTATAAACTTAAGGAGTTTTTTATGAAATACAGCCTTGTTCTATTAACCATCACCGCATCTATCATTTTACAAGGATGTGATGACAAAAGCAGTGATAAAAAGCTGCAGCCTACAGCACAATTGGCAGCTGTACACAGTAAAGTTCTTTTCCCAAAATCAAAAGAATCTATAACAGATAAACAAGCAGTGACAAGCACACTGCCTCATACAACAAAGACAAAATCACATGCCCCATCCCAGACAAAGTCAACGCTGCATGAAGCTGTTAAGAGAGTAGAAAAAGTACAAGAGAAAGTAAAAAAAGCCAAGTTTACAGCACTTGAAGCGCTGGAAACACTGGATCTTGAAGAAGCAAATAATACACATGGCGATGCATCCAAGCTACATGAACATAAAAAAGCGGCAGCAGATACTATCATCAAAAAAGTTCATGAGGTGAAAGCAGCCCAGGCTGCAGCTGCTGCAACCATCGCTGCCTCCGTCAACTCTGTAGAAGCAGCCAGGGCAGCCACTAATCCAAGACCAGCTATTTCAATTGAAGCGTTAAAAGAACAGGAAAAAGGCAAAATAGCTCATTCCATGGCAGATGTTGAAGAGGTCAAAGCTGATGCTGCTGTCAAGATGTCCAAGAGTATAGCTGTGGTAGAGATGAATAAAAGACTTTATGGTGAAGATTCCAAAGAGTTGGCAGATGCGAAAGCTGTGGCAGCAAAAACGATGGCAGAATCAGTAGGTGCTGTCAAAGTTGCACAGGCAGATGCCTTGGCCAAAATATCACAATCTGTTGCTGCAGTTGAAGTGGCAAAAGCACAAATGGAAATTATCAGTGATGACCAGCAGCGCGGCCAAAAAATCTACGAGGACTATTTACAAAAACGCTGCGGTATGACGGGCAGAGAACTTGCAGAAAAACACACACAGACAGAGTGGGAAGAGCTTAGAAACGTAGAAAGTTTTGTTCATGAAGTACACAATATCTGTCCCCATGTGGAAAATGTAAAAAAGGAATGGGTTGCTGATTTATATGCATATATCTATGCTCATGGCAAAAAGGATACACCTTCCCAATAAACATCCTGCCACTATCATGATAGAGCTTTTATCATGATAGTTTTATTTAGAGGTAATTGTCCAGGATAAGCTTGAGATAGGTTTGATCCGCACTGTTGATTAGTACCTCATCAAACTCCCGTCTCATTTGATCATCTATAATAGAATCAAAACTTCTAAACAAAAGCAGGGCAGTTCTATCCCGCTCTTCAATGTTATCAAGCATCACACGAAGATCCAGCCCCTCGATTTCTTTATCAACCATTACCACACGATAGACATTATCACGCAGTTTTGTAAAGAACGTCTCCAGATCATTGACTGTTTCAATATCATCATAATCTTTACTCAGTACTTTTTCAAATATTTTGGTTTCTACCTTGCTTTTTTTATACACAAGAATATTTTTCATCTCTTTTTGTTTGGCTAATGGATCAGAGATAACTGCCGGCGGCACTGCTTCAACTTCGGATTCTTCTTCTGCCGCTGCACGCTCTGCATCACTGATATTGAGTGTTATATCATATTTTTCCAAAACGGCTTTGATATCCTTTTCTTTTGCCGGCTTGGCGATATAATCATCCAAACCATCGTTTAAAAAGCGTTCTTTATCCCCTTTGAGTGCATTGGCTGTCAATGCAACAATAGGTGTATGCTCCACACCTTGTGCTTTTTCATAAGCGATGATGGCTTTGGTCGCACTGACACCATCCATTACCGGCATCGCAATATCCATAAATATCAGATCAAAATGCCCATTTTTAACAGCTTCTACCGCCTCTTTGCCATTTACGACAGAACTGACATTCAAATCAAAATTTTTGATAATCCGACTTAAGAGTTTTTGGTTTATTTCATTGTCTTCCGCAATCAAAATCTCTCTTTTTATTTTATTGCTGCGTTTTTTGACAGGTATTTTTTGATCACTGATTTCCGGAACAAAGTTGATATGATATTTGGTAGCGATATCAGTTAACACCTTGACAAATCTGGATAGATTGACTGGCTCAAAGGTCGGGAAAACGCTCTTGGTTCTATATTCAGACAATCTGGTATGATACTTGGTCGGCATGATCATGATAACCGGCTGTTTTTGTTCTTTGAGATAACTGTAATCTGCTTTTTTCAAGGTGGCATACTGCGCAATGATGATTGTATTTTTATCCGGCTTGATTTTTTTAAATTCATTCAGACTCATAACAGCGGCTTTGCTGCCAAAATATTGCATATACGCTTTTTCTTCTTCACAGAGCAGTTTGTTATTTGCAGAGAGTATCAAAGCATGCATCGTTGAAAATCTGTTTTTTTGACTGACTTTCAGTGGTTTTTCTTTTTGTAATTCAATTGTAAAGTAAAAATTACTGCCTACATCTTTTTTACTGCTTACTTCCAATTTACCGCCCATCAGTGAAACATAATTAGATGAAATCGTCAATCCGAGTCCGGTTCCGCCGTATTTTCTTGTGATGGTCGAATCAGCCTGAGAAAAGGCATCAAAGATATCAGACATCTCTTCCTCACTGATTCCGATTCCAGAATCACTCACTTCAAAATAGATCTTTTGTTTTACATCTTGAGGCTGTGAAAGATTTTTGATCAAAACAGATATTTGGCCATTTTCTGGTGTAAATTTGATAGCATTGGAAATCAGGTTTAACAGGATTTCTTTGATTTTAACACCATCACCCAGCAGATAATTGTCAAATCCAGGATCCATCAGCAGCGAAAGATTGATATTTTTGCTTGCTGCTTTTGGCATATAGACATCGACTGCATTTTCAAACTCTTCTACCGGTGAGAAAAGTATCTCATCCAATTCTATTTTTTTACTCTCTATTTTTGAAAGGTCAAGGATATTGTTGATGATCTCCAGTAAGTTTTCAGTACTTTTGTCAATGATATCGACATACTCTTTCTCTTCCTCACCCAGGTCACTTTTCTTAAGGAGTTCTGTAAAACCGATGATTCCATTGATAGGCGTACGTATTTCATGGGACATATTGGCTAAAAAGATACTTTTGGCCGCATTGGATCTTTCTGCTTTTCTTTTTTCAACAGCAATTTTATCTACTGTATTTTCAATCACAGAATACGTCTTGTCGATACCTTCAGTTGTTCCCAAATCTATTGTATCTTCAATCAGGGCATAATCAATAATTTTATTTAAAATACCTTCCAACCCTTTGGTTGAGTATAGATACTCATAAAACTTTTTATAGGTATATAACATATAAAGTGACAACAAAAATAACAGCCCTGCAATGGCAGCCAATAAATAGGACTGATTTTGACTCTCGGTCAATGCATTTTCGATTTTATTGAATATACTATTGGTCACTTTATTGATTGACATTATTTTTTGTGTCTCTTTGGTAAACCAGTTTATGGGGTTAATAGTATAATTATTACTTTGCAGCAGTTCTTTCTTCATCTCCTGCGTCTCTTTGATGACTGTTAATAACTCCCGCTCATTTAACACTTCTTTCAAATCTGCTTTTGTCTCTTCATCCAGACTGTCTATAGCCGGCTTGATACTGCTGTTTTGAAAGATATTTAAAAGCAAAAGAGGCTCTTTTTGGGTAGAATTGCTCAAGACATTGGTGACATAGTCTCGTTCATTGGATACTGCCCGCATCAATTGCATCGTTTTAGTATAACCAAGAGCTAGGTTATTGATTTGGACATTTTTTTGACTCTTCAGTGTAGATTGAATTTCCTGGATAATTGCACTGTTAATAGTGTCAAAGTAGGCAAATGAAGATTCATAGCGCAGTGCAAAATCGTTTAATTTTTCCCGGATGCTGTTTAAAGCATTTAATTTGGTCAAAACTTTACTCTCTACGAGTGGTGAAGGAGAATGGGTATGATAGTATTGCTTGACATATTGCACGGCCTGGTCTGTACTGGCTCTTTGCTTCTGTAACAGGCTTTGCGTTTTCTCTTGTTTACTTAAGGTATAGAGTGTACTGAGTCCACGTTCTCTGGCTAAATTGATAGAGAGAGACTTGAGCAGCTTACTTTCATAAGCAAGCTTTGTAATCTGCTGATTGTCACTGTAGTTTTGATACGCTTTTACTAAAAAATAACCCGATACCAGTGTCAACAAGACAATTGGTACAATGGTTATTAATTTTAAATTATTTTTAATTTTCATCTTCTTTAATTCCCCTATGAGTGTTAGGCAGGTTCACTCTCTAAGTAGCTTTCCAAGGTATGTACCTGATTGTTTAAATTTTTCATCAAAGGATTGATATCCTCAAACTGTTCTGTATTGCAAGCTGTTTTGATAGTATCCAAAGTGTGAATTATATCATTTAAATTCAAAAGAGAAGCCGAGCTTTGCATCTTGATGAGTGTATATTCAGCCTGGTTTAGATCATGAGAATCGATACAGTCTTTAAAGAGCCTCATATTGTTTTTGGTATCATTGACAAACTCAGCAATCAAATCATCTTCTTCCGCTTTTTCCAGTCCCAAAGTTGCCAGTGTCGGGAACCGGTACTCTTGCAGCATATCCCTGGCTATGAAATCTGTTTTTTCTTCCTTGTCATTTTTTTTTAACACGGCGGTTTCATTCTCTCTTGTATCTTTAACAGAGGGTGTCTGCTCTTTTGCAAAGAGGGATGAAAGTGTCTTTGTAAATGACTTTTTCTCATTTTTAGCTTCATTTTTATTAAAAAGATAACTATTGAGAGCCTCTGTCGTATTCTCATTCTCTTCTGATGTACTCAGTGAATCTATCTCTTCAATATCATTTTTGATTTGGGCAATAATTTGAGCTTTTTTTGCCGGATTGTCTTGGCTATCCTCTTCATGACTGGTCTGCTCTTTGAGAAAATCAAGCGTAGGTGCACTCTCTTCACTTATGAGCGTTTCACGTACCGGATTTTCTGTTGGCTCTTCTGCTTCATCAGTCTTTAAAAAGTGAAGATTAGGCTCTTCTTGCTCATCATCCTCTTTGGCATACCGTAATTTAAAATCAGATGTTGCTGCTTCTCTTGTATCAGGTAAACCGGGGGAGGAGTGCTCAGCTTCAACACTACTATCCTCTTTTAAAAAGTTCAGTGTCAGATCCTGGGCTTCCTCTTTCATTTGTACTGCATTCTCAACTTCACTCTCTTGAGAAACAGCCTCTGTTTTGGTTGTTTCCGGTTTTAAAAAATCCAGAGACAACTCTTCTGATATATTTTGCGTAGAAGATTGCTCCCTAGTTGCTGTATCATGCCCAAAATCCAATTTAAAATCAGATGCTTCTGCCTGCGGCTCTTCTGGCATCGAAAGTGTAAATGATGTATCTTCTTCTCGTAAATCTACCGTAGGAGTCTCTTCTTTTTCTTCTATCTCATCCATATAAGGAAAATTCAATACAAAATCATCTTGACGCTCTTTGGGTTCTTCTACAGGAATAGATGGGGGAACATCAAGAGATATATTCTCTGGCTCTGGCGCAGCCATATCAGGGGCGGCTTCTTCTGTAATAAGATTATTTAAATTAAATTGATTTTTAGCAGGTGACTGCTTTGTAATGGTGGCATCTGTTTTTGCTGCAATATTGACAAAATTATCACTCAGAATACGTACAGCATAAAATTTTTTGCTGTTATTTAACTCTGTGGTTAAAAAAATCTCTTTCACACTGAGTTTGATCTCCAGTTCATCTCCGCCTTTGAGTTTCAATATGGCTGATTTGTTGGGTGAACCACTATAAAGAATAAAATCAATCCAGGAAAAATTTTGGAATTTGTAAATATATCCTTCTTTTTGTACCAAAAGATTGGCAAAATCACTGTGTTGTGAAGTAAAATCTGATAAATCTTCATACCCCAGATAACTGAGTGTTTCATTGCTTACACCGATAAAATCATAGTTTTGGTCATATAAAATCAAAATAATTCCTTATTGTATTAAATATTTTGAATATTTAAAGCAATTTTTGTGCCAACAACCTTTTCCAATTCTTCAAAGCTTGCATTTTCAATATTGCCAAATGTATCAAAATATTGCAAAAGTTTTTTGACAGTGGCTTCGCCCACACCTTTTTTAGCCAATAATGAAATCTCTTTATCTGCTTTGCGTTTTTGCTTACGATGAAATGCAATCACAAAACGGTGTGATTCATCTCGTATCGTTTGCAGAAACTGCAGCCTTTTATCATCATGTGATAATTTCAGGATTCCTTCTTTGCTGCAAAGGATGTCATTTGCTTTTCCTTTGGCTCTTTGCGCCTTGTTTTCCCGCTTCTCTTTTGCAATTGCAACTATATCGACATTAGCACCACTTTGTTTAACTATTTTAATCGCCAATTTCAACAGTGTTTCTCCACCATCGATCACCATCAAATCAGGTGGAGGATTTTTATCAAAACTTTCACAACGGCGTTCAAGCATCTCTTTCATCTGGGCATACTCGTCACGTGCACTGAGATTGTAGTGCCTGTACGCTTTTTTACAAAAACCGTTTTCCCATTTTATCATCGCTCCTACAGTCGCTTCGCCCTGTAAATGTGAGTTGTCATATCCTTCTATGACAAAAGGTGTTTTATCTAAATTAAACAGTGTTTTAAGTTCTGACAAGATTGTATTGTCCTGGTTTTTCCCTGTCCGTAAAATCTCTTTTGCATTGGTATGTGCCAAGTTGACTAAATGTTTTTTTTCACCTTTTTGGGGAATGTTTATCATGATAGACTTGCCAAAACGATCACTGAGCAAATTCTGAAGACTCTCTTTTTCATCAAAATCTTCATACACCAATATATTTTTAACCATCGGTAATTCCTGATGATAATACTCCAGTAAAAGCCTTTTGTAGAGTTCATCACGGTCAAACCCTGTATCTGATTTAAAAAGAGAGTGTGCACTGGAAACAACCTTTCCGTCACGGATAAAAAGCCGTACTCCACAGGCACTGTTTTTGGCAGTTTCAATAGCAAAAATATCATAATCCGCGAGTTTTGCCAAATCGATGTGAGAGATACTCTGACTCGCTTTTATCTTATTGATGCGATCCCGCAGACGGCTGGCTTCTTCAAATAAAAGATTTTCAGCATAAAAAAGCATTTTTTTCTCCAGCTTCTGCTGCAGTGCCTTTTTATTGTAAAGCAGATGCATCGCTTCATCCACCATTTTTTTATAGACTGCTTCACTCACTTTACCTTCACAGGGTCCCAAACACTTTTTGATTTGATAAAAAAGACAGAGCTTTTTACCTTTCAGACAGGATTTTTTCTGCACAAGTGGAAAAATGTCATAAAGTGAATCCACTATCTCTCTGGCAGACTGGGAAAAAGGACCAAAATATTTTATCTGTTTGCCTTTAAGGACTTTACGGGTAATTTCAAAACGGGGAAAAGCATCGTTTAAATCGATATAAATGTAAGGATAGGTTTTATCATCACGCAGCAGGATATTATACTTCGGCCGCAGCTGCTTTATGAGAGAATTTTCTAAAATCAAGGCATCATGTTCACTCTCTACTACGATATATTCCAATCGTACTGTTTCACCTATCATGATAGCGATACGGGGTGAGAGATTGGGAGCAGGGGAGAATTGCGGCTGAAATCTAAAATAACTTTTTACACGGTTTTTCAAAATTTTTGCTTTACCGATATAGAGTAATTTATCATTCGCATCAAAATATTGGTACACACCGGGCAGGGGCGGCAGCTGCTGTATCTTCTTTTCTAATGTCATTGCTTTTCTTCTAACATTTTTTTGATTTGTTCAAAGATGCCTTTGAGCTCCTTATCCTGCGCGTGATTTAAAAACGCTCCTTTTGATTTTTCTACAAAAAAGCGTTTTTTTTCAGCAGGGGCAGAAACGACTGTCGGAATTTTATTGCTGACAAAAGACTTCACTTCATTAATTTCGATATCTTTACACTTTGCATCTACTTCTTTTAACTTATTTAATAAGCTTTTTATTAAAGTATGCTTATAATTAAATTCCATTTTCATCCCCGGATGATTGAGGACAAAATAGAGTGTTTGATTTTTTTTATAGATAAAGAGCACTGAAGCTGCCAGCCTAGGCGGCAGAAAAGCTTTCACTTTTTCATAACACGCTATTTCCAATACTTTAGAATTTCGAGGTTGATGTTTCAGATGTTCAATAATACTTTTAGCACTTTTCATACAATGATTATAACATTTATTTTTTTGATATTACTCTTTACAGGTTGCGGCTACAAAGCCAACCCTGTTTATAAACCTACACAAGAGAGCACCCAATGATAGTTTATGATGCCATCATCATCGGCTCAGGCATAGCAGGACTCAATGCCGCAGCTGCTTTTCCCAAAAACAAAAATGTCCTGATAATCTGCAAAGAAAATTCCTGGGACTGTAACACCTTTTATGCCCAGGGCGGAATCGCTGTTGCGACAGATAAAGATGATATTCCGGCACATATCGCTGATACACTGGCTGCCGGAGCGGGTCTTTGTGATGAAAAAGCAGTGGATATACTCTGTCATGACGGTATCAAAGTGATTGCAGACCTCATTGCCCGGGGTATGCCTTTTGATACAGATGCAGAGGGAAATCTGCTCTATACCAAAGAAGCTGCCCATTCAAAAGAGAGAATTATTCATGCCGGCGGTGATGCAACCGGAAGAGAAGTACATCATTTTCTGATGCAGCAAAATAGACAGCCCCTGCTTTATAAATCAACCGTAACAGACCTGTTAATTGAGGATGGAATTTGTCATGGTGTATCGGTCTATCATGATGGAAAATGTAAAAACTACTATGCCCGCAGTGTGATTATCGCCAGTGGTGGAATCGGCTCACTCTATGCATATCATACCAATGCCAGAACAATCTCTGGCGATATCCAGGGAATTTGTCTAGAAAAAGGCCTGGCACTAAGAGACATGGAGATGACCCAGTTTCATCCTACAGTTTTTATCCATAACAAAGGTGCAAGAAAACAACTTTTGACAGAAGCTTTAAGAGGGGAGGGGGCACACATCATAGATGAGAACGGTAAGCGCTTTTTGTTTGAATATGACAAACGTGGAGAACTCAGTCCCCGCAGTCTTGTTAGTAAAGCGATTTATGACTGGAAAGAAAAAACAGGTTTGGAAGTCTATCTCTCTTTTCCTGATTTTGAAGAAGAAGCCTTTCATGAGCGTTTCCCTACGATCTATTTTAATATGAAAGATATGGGTTTCAATCTTCCTTTTGAAGATGTACCTATTTCGCCTGCCTTTCACTATGCAATGGGCGGCATAGAAACGGATCTAAATGGCAAAGTCCCCGGTTGTGCCAATCTCTATGCAGTGGGTGAAGTAGCCTCCACACGTGTGCATGGTGCAAACCGGCTGGCGAGTAACTCACTGCTGGAAGGGCTGGTCTTTTCCAAAAGAGCAGTAGAAGATATTCTCGCACGCAGTGTCTATTTTAAACTGAAAGTCTTTGACAATGATTGTGAAGTTTTGATCAAAGAAGGCGACGCTGCTATCAAAGAAGAATTACGCCAGATCATGTGGAATGCTGTCTCGATTGTGCGTGAAATGTCGTCATTGCAGGCTGCACTGGGTAGAATTGACTCACTCTTGCAAAAAGATATAGGGAAACTGCTCAGATTGCGGTTGAAGGTATCAAAAAATATCATCGAAAGTGCGATATCCAGAAAAGAGTCACTTGGAGCACATTATATTAAAAATGAAAGGAAGTAATATATGAGGATTATATTGATGTTAATATATTTAACAACATTTGGAATTGCATCAGAGGGGGCAGCTGTTGCTGAACATGGCGATCTAACAGGAACATGGATTGGCATACTGTCACTGGCAATCTTTGTCATAGGCTATTATTTCATAGCTACTGAAGAAAAGTTTGAAATCAATAAAGCAAAACCGGCACTCTTCATCGGTACCTTGATGTTTATGCTGATTGGTGTTTATTTTGCAATCAATGGATTACCGGTTGAACCTCTGCATCTTGAAATGGAACATTTAATTCTGGAAATTGCCGAAATATTCTTCTTTCTTTTTGTAGCGATGACCTATATCGAAACCATGATAGAACGTAATGTATTTGATGTCTTAAAGTTTAAGTTGGTATCAAAAGGGTATACCTATAAAAAACTCTTTTGGCTAACCGGCCTTTTGGCATTTTTTATCTCGCCAGTGGCAGATAACCTCACTACGGCATTGATTTTATCTACAGTACTCTTCACGATCGATAAAACCAATAAAGAATTCCTGGTTCCAGGGGCAATCAACATTGTTGTTGCTGCCAATGCCGGTGGCGCATGGAGTCCATTTGGTGATATCACTACGCTTATGGCTTGGACAGCGGGTAAAGGGACAGTGGTTGACTTTTTAGCCCTTTTCCCTGCGGCTATTGTCGGTTGGGGAATAACAGCTTATCTGCTTTCTCGTGTGGTACCAGCGGGACAACCGCCATTTTCAGAACAAACTGATAAGCAAGAAGCCTTGAAACCGGGTGCAAAAGTAATTATCTGGATGGGTGTTGGTACCATTGCAATGGCTGTTTTGTCGCACCAGTTCTTTCATTATCCGGCTATGTGGGGTATGATGTTTGGACTTGCCATTTTGAAAATGTATGCATTTAGACTCAAACAGACAGAAGGTGAATCTTTTGATATCTTTGTCAATATGCAAAAAGTCGAAAATGATACACTGCTCTTTTTCTTTGGTATCCTGGCAGCAGTAGGGGCATTGCACTTTTTGGGATTTTTGGCATATATCGTCGATCTCTTTGATGTCATTGGTGCAACAGCAGGTAATATCGGTGTCGGTTTCCTTTCTGCCATCGTAGACAATGTACCTGTCATGAGTGCTATTTTAAAAGCAGATCCTCAAATGGATATTGCACAATGGATGTTAGTGACACTTACAGCAGGTATCGGTGGTAGTTTGATCTCTTTTGGTTCAGCTGCCGGTGTTGGTGTGATGGGTAAACTAAGAGGCATCTATACCTTTGGTTCTCATTTAAAATTTGCCTGGACTATTTTGGTCGGATATATCATTTCTATCCTAGTATGGTATTTTCAATTTGAGATATTAGGTATTTACTAGCACAAAGAACTAACTTCTTTCTTAAAGATGGTGTAAAGTAATTTTTCACTAAAATCACCGAAAATTACACCTCTTTAAGGAACTTCATGAAAAATGTCCCCATCATCGTATTAGATTTTGGATCGCAATATACACAGCTTATTGCCAGAAAACTCAGAGAAAGCGGTATCTACTGTGAAATCCTCCCTTATAATGAAAAAATAGAGACTATCAAAGAAAAACAGCCTCAAGGAATCATCCTTTCAGGCGGACCTGCATCTGTGTATGATAAAAATGCCTATCATCCTGACAATGCCATATTTGAACTTGGCCTTCCTATCCTTGGCATATGTTATGGCATGCAGCTTCTTACACAGCACTTTGGTGGTGTGGTTATCCCTGCTGACCATCATGAATATGGCAAAGCACAGCTGCATTTTGAAGACACCTGTCATCTTTTTGATGATACACCAGATGGTCAAACTGTCTGGATGAGTCATGGGGACCTTGTGGATATGCTGCCTGAAAATTTTATCCGGGTAGGATACTCTGACAATTCACCCTATGCTGCTATTAAAAGTACGGAAGCAGAAATTTATGCATTTCAGTTTCATCCGGAAGTCTATCATTCTGAATTTGGCACTATTTTACTGAAAAATTTTGCTAAAAAAATATGCGGCTGTGAATCTACCTGGAATATGGGTTCATTTGCCAAAGAGCAGATTCAAAAGATCAAAGAAAAAGTCGGAGACAAAAAAGTTCTCTGCGGTGTCAGCGGCGGTGTGGACAGTTCTGTTGTTGCAACGCTTTTACATGAGGCAATCGGTGATCAGCTCGTACCGGTTTTTGTAGATCAGGGACTGCTGAGGGCCAATGAAAGGGCACAGGTCGAAGCGATGTTTAAAAATCGTGTTGGTGCAGAGCTTATCACTGTCGATGCATCGGAAGAGTTTATCTCTAAATTGGCCGGTGTAACTGATCCGGAGAAAAAACGTAAAATCATTGGCGAAACTTTCATTGAAGTTTTTGACAAAGAGGCACAAAGGCATGATGGGATCTCTTTTTTGGCACAAGGCACACTCTACACTGATGTCATAGAATCTGTCTCTGTCAAAGGGCCAAGTAAAACGATTAAATCCCATCACAATGTCGGTGGTCTTCCGGATTGGATGCAGTTTGAACTGATTGAACCGCTCAGAGAAATATTTAAAGATGAAGTGCGAAAACTGGGACTTGAGCTGGGATTACCCAAAGATATGATTGGTCGTCACCCTTTCCCAGGACCTGGTCTGGCGATCCGCATCATGGGAGAAGTCAATCAGCCTGATTTGTCGCTGCTTCGAAAAGCAGATACTATCATGATAGATGTTTTGAAATCCAATGGCTATTATGATAAAGTATGGCAGGCATTTTGTGTTTTGCTCAATGTTAAAAGTGTCGGCGTTATGGGTGATAACCGTACCTATGACAATACTGTTTGTGTACGGATGGTGGAAAGTGTTGATGGTATGACGGCTACATTTGCACATTTGCCGCATGATCTGCTTGATACCATCTCCAGCCGTATCATCAATGAAGTGGATGGTATCAATCGCGTTGTCTATGATATCACATCTAAACCGCCAGGAACCATAGAGTGGGAATAATCTGCAGCTAAACGGGTGTTCCCCAACTCTTTTCATAGTACAATAAGGAGTAAAAATGCAATATTTTCTCAAAACTTTTCTGTTGTTTACCTTCATGTTCGCACCACTACAAGGCACTGCCTCTGAACCTGAACTCAATCAGCTCTATCAACAAACACTGCAGCCAGCCTATACTGCACTGCAAAATGTCAAAGAAGCTGCAGCAAAAAGAAAAACCGCTTATATCGTCTCAGGCGTAGCTGCACTTTTTATCTTTATTCTTTTTGCCAAATTTTTTAAACTTACCGGTGTGATTGTAGCCCTTGTCATGATAGCAGCGGGTTATCTGACACTTCGAAATTCCGCTCCAAATATTGTGGCTTATGAAACCCTCTATAAAAAAAAGATTATTTCCCCCATTACGGAAACAGAGGGCTTTCACTATACAGACAATAAACTTAGCAAAGAGCAATTAAGCCATACTCATCTTTTTGCACCATCAATCAAAGTGTTGCAATCTGATGATATTTATCAGGCTGATAATGCTTCATTTGCCTATGTACATTTGCTTTTCAGTACCAAAGAAAATGCAGCGGTAGAACGTTTTAACCAAAATGTTTTTGATGGTTTTATTGTCACTATTTCTCGCAGCAATCACCATGAAGGTATAGTGGTAAGTGAAAAACTCTCACAGCTGGTTGCTAAAAACAATCTGGTGATGCAGGCATTCTTTGCTGATAGCACTAGAAGCAAAAAAGTGCAGGGATGGACACTGTATGGGGATATAAATGATACCACACTACAGCAACTGATACCGCTTCAAAACAAAGCGGTGGCTGTTTCTTATACCAAAGATCATATCTACATTGCTTATTATCATCAAACAAATCCTTTTGCTGTTTCCGTGTTTGATCATTTTACATTCGATGTTGCCAAACATTATCATGATAAGATAAAATCTCTCACTGCTATCATAAAGATTTTTCACTAACATGGCTGCAATTTATATCCTTAGTGAAAAAAAATATGCGGGTGCAGAGAATCTGCCCTGTATCAATATACGGTTTTTACCGCAAAAGATAGATGTATCAGACTATGATGCTTTGATTTTTTCCTCTAAAAATGGTGTCGCCGCAATGGAGCAGTGTAATAAAGCGTGGAAAGAAAAACCCTCTTTTGCTATCGGTTTGGCCACTTGTGAAGCCATACAGTCACTAAATGGCAGCTGCATCTATCAGGCAAACAGCTCCTATGGAGATCATTTTGCCAAAGAGATCAAAAGCAGGCTGAAAGGTAAAAAAGTTCTTTTTATTCGCCCCAAAGTGGTAACCTCTTCTTTAAATACAATTCTCTTGGATGCGGGTGTTTTACTCGATGAAGCTGTCCTGTATGAAACCATATGTGCTAAATGTGAGCAATTGAAAAAGCCTGAAAAAAATGCAGTTATTATCTTTTCATCTCCTTCTACCATCAGCTGTTTTTTCAACTGTTTTTCCTGGGATGAGAGTTATCAGGCAGTGGTAATTGGTGAAAAAACAGCCTCCTATATGCCCCTAGACATACACTATCAGCAAGCTAATAAACAAACCATCCCCTCCTGTATAGAAACCGCTTATAAATTAAGCCAAAACTGACTATAATTAGAGATGCCTGAGGGATGCGATAACCATATTAACGAGGGTCTAACATTGTACTTGTACAGGGAACTCGTATGCGCTTGGTGTGCGGCGGTTTTGCTAAGGCTCTAAGCCGTAAGCTGCCCCTAAAGAGAGTATCGTTCCTAAATTTTTTAGCTTTAAAGGCTACATCAAATCATGGGACGCTCTCTCGGGTTGTAAATCAAAATAAGAGATAATAATTTATATGAATGTTTTAATCATAGGTAGCGGCGGTAGAGAATATGCAATAGCTTTAGCGCTGAAAAAAGAAGAAAAAGTAAAAAAGCTCTATTTTTCTCCCGGCAATGGTGCCACAGATAAACTTGGTGAGAACCTTGATATAAAAGATTATGATGCTTTGGCTGATTTTGCCAAAGAACATGCTGTTGATTTGACGATTGTCGGGCCGGAGGCTCCATTGGTTGATGGTGTTGTGGATATCTTTAAAGCAAAAGGTTTAACGATTTTTGGACCAGGCAAAGCTGCCAGTCAGCTTGAAGGCTCAAAAATATTTATGAAAAACTTCCTCCAAAAATATGGCATCCCTACAGCACGTTTTATTGAAACTGACGACTTGGCAAAAGCATCAGCCTTTATCGATACGCTGACTGCCCCTATTGTTGTCAAAGCAGACGGTCTTTGTGCAGGCAAAGGTGTTATTATCGCGCAAAGCCATGCAGAAGCTAAGTCTGCAGCCCAGGGTATGCTCAGCGGAGAGAGTTTTGGTGATGCAGGAAAAGCCATCATTGTAGAAGAGTATCTGGATGGATATGAACTCTCTGTTTTTGCTATTTGTGATGGTGAAGATTTCAAAATATTACCAGCAGCGCAGGATCATAAAAGATTGCTCGATCATGATAAAGGGCCAAATACCGGGGGAATGGGTGCATATGCCCCAACACCACTGATAAACGAAGCCTTATATCAGGAGATTGATGAAAAAGTGGTCATTCCTACACTTGCCGGTATGAAAAAAGAGGGCATGCCTTTTGAAGGTGTACTGTTTATCGGTATCATGATAGTGGGTGGCGCCGTAAAAGTTCTGGAATACAATGTCCGTTTTGGTGACCCGGAATGTGAAATATTGATGCCTTTGATCAAAAGCTCTGTTTTTGACCTGTTTTACAAAGGGGCGACGAAAGATCTCAAATCGCTGGATATCAAAATATCTGACCAGTTCTCTGTAGGTGTGGTGATGGCAAGCAAGGATTATCCTTATAAAAGCTCCATGCCCGCTGAAATTGTGGTAGATGATATTGTGCATGAAAACCTTCAAAACAAAGCCCATATCGCATATGCCGGGGTGACAAAAGAAGAAGGCAAACTTTTTGCTACAGGCGGCAGGGTATTGGTCTGTGTCGGGCTGGGTGAGAGCATACAGGAAGCCAGAGACAATGCTTATATGCTGGCTGGACAAGTTCATTTCTTTGGTAAAAAATTTAGAAACGATATTGCATATCAGGCTCTTTAATGGATGATGAAGCAGTAGCAAGCCAACTAAAAAGAGAAAATATCGCGTTGGCCTCTTTTAATAAAAGAGCTTTGGCATTTATGATTGATGATATCATCATCTCTTTGCTTTTTACCATTATATTTTGGGATAAATTTAAAGCCATTACAGATCCCCAGACACTGGTTCTCTTTATCAACTCCCTTTTTATCTATATCATAACGGTCAAAACACTGTATCAAACTATTTTTGTGGCACTCTATGGTGCTACTTTGGGTAAAATGGCGCTTAAGATTCGTGTGATGAGCCGTGAACATTTTGATCAGCCTGACTGGATTGAGTCTTTCAAACGTGCTTTTGTAAGGGCGCTTAGTGAAATCTTTTTTTATATTGGATTTATCTGGGCAAATTTCACACCACTGCGTGAAACCTGGCATGACAAATTTGCAAAAACTTTGGTTGTAAATGCTTAGGTTCCTGCTTGTTTTACTATTTTTGCTCACTTTTGTTCATGCGCAGGCACTAACCAAGGAATATGAACTTTTAGCCAAGAATATACACACTGAAAAAGAGACCATCATCGCAGAAGGTGATGTGGTTATCTATTCAAAAGAGTACTCTTTTCGTGCAGATAAAACCCGTTACCATAGAGATAGCGGTAATCTGGACTTGTGGGGAAATGTTGATATTTTTCTGCGTCAAAAATTACTCATAAAGATCGATCAAACTACTTTTAATCTCAAAACAAAAACTTTTAAAGGTGACAATCTTTTTGCTTATGATCTGGATAGTCACATGTGGTTTAATACCGCATCAACCGATCATAATGCATCCAAATATAACTTGAAAGATACCATTATTTCAAGTTGTGAACGATCCAACCCTGACTGGAAAATTAAATTTAGTACAGGTATTTATGATAGTAAAAAAGAATATGTATCTATCTACAATCCCACTTTTTATGCTGGCAATATACCTTTACTGTATCTGCCCTGGTTTGCTTTCTCGGTCAACAACAAAAGAAAGAGCGGATTTTTAAAACCCATTATTGGTTTTGAAAGCAGTGAAAATTTATTTTTTGTACAGCCATATTATATTGCCAATGAGGATAACTGGGATCTGGAAATAGATCCGCAAATACGATTAAACAGGGGAGTAGGGCTTTATAGTACATTAAGATTTGTTGACTCTGATCATTCATTTGGTGCAATTAATACAGGATTATTCAAAGAGAATAAAGCTTATTTTGAGGCAAATAATTTGGAAAATAGATCACATTTTGGAATGGAAGTCACCTACCAAAACTCTGCACTTTTAACCTCTGCTTTGAAAAATCACCGTTATCATGATGGCTTGATGATTGATGCTACCTACCTCAATGACATTGACTATCACAATCTTGACCACAAAAAAGATTGGGCAGAGTCCAAGCTTGTCACATCAAGAGCCAACTATGTTTTTTATCGAGATGAAGATTTTTTAGGTATTTATGGAAAATACTTCATTGATACTGAAAAAACGAGCAATGCTGACACCCTTCAGACTTTGCCGTCTATCCAGTATCACCGGTTTTTAAAAGCGATTGGCATTCCCAATATTCTGTATGCAATGGATTATAAATATAAAAACAACTATCGTTCAGTCGGACTCAATGCCAGGCAGCATGAAATAGCTATTCCCATTACTTTCAACAAAAGCCTGTTTGGTGATTATCTCCATTTTGCAATATCTGAAAATTTTTATTATTCACGGGTGCATTACAGTGAAGGTAATGTTACGACTGTCAATGCAGACTATTTTTCCAACTATCACAAACTATCACTCAACTCTGATCTGACAAGAGAGGGTGGGGACTATATCCATAATATGCAGGCAGATATGAGTATGATATTACCCAGTTTTGAGCATAAAAGCGGCTATTTCGCCGATTTTTTGCCTTTTAATTTAGAGACCAAATCCTTAGCGGTTAAAGTCAATCAATATTTTTATACCCTGGACGGTTTTGATTTTTTTATCCACCGTTTCAGACAGGTTTTTTATGATGATGCTGCATTTTACAAATATGGTGATTTGGAAAATCAAATGATCTATAAATTTTCTCCGGACTTTTATATCTACAATACGCTCTTTTTTTCTCATAAATATGATAGAATAAAAAAATTGCAAACTGGCTTACACTATCATAATAAACAGTATGCCTTGAATTTGAACCATACTTATGAAAATAAAGTAGATGATAAAAATACAAATTTTATCACAGCGGATTTCAATTCTAAAATAGATGCAAATTATGATATATTTGCTTCTTTTGATTATGATATTGAAGATAACTTTGCCAAAGAATGGTCTTTGGGCTGGAGTATGAAAAAACGATGTTGGGATTATAGATTTCGTTATAAAGAATCAATCACACCAAGTTTGACCAGTGCCGGAACTGAATCTCTTGTAAAAAGAGGGGTATTACTATTTGTACGTTTTTCACCCTTTGGTGGTATGTCGTATAAATACAATCAAGAGTCAACACTGGATTTGAATAATTTAGAAGGATTAAAATGAAAAGTGAAGTCAAAGTAGGTATATTTGTTTTTATCAGTATGATCCTGCTTTTTTTCCTGACAACGCAGGTAGGGAGTTTTAAGAACCTTTCAAAAAAAGGTTATACCCTTTATACCCATTTGGAAAATGCCGCCGGCTTGGAAAAAAATTCAAAAGTAAAGGCCAATGGTATTGATGTCGGATATATCAATTCTTTAAGTATTGACCATGATAAAATTCTTGCAAAGATTTTTATCAATGAGGGGACCAAAATCCCTGACGACTCAGTTTTAACACCAATGCAAGAGTCGATGCTGGGTGGGAAATATGCAGGTATTCAACTAGGCCGTTCAAACAGTTTGTTGAAACAAAATGACGAAATAAAAAGCGGAAAAAGTCTCGCCAGTATCAATAAAGCGAGTGATTCAATGAGTGCTGCAGCCGATGAGTTTAAAGCTTTTATCGTGGATTTTAGAAAAGTCTTTGATCTACAGTCCAGGGATAATTTACGTAAGACATTTGCCAATTTGGAAGCCATTACAGACCAGTTAAAAGAGTTTGCAAAGTTAAACCGCCTGAATGAAACAGCTGACAATTTTAATAATATGGCAAAAAACTTGTCCGTCACAGGAGAAAAGTTTTCTAAAACAGCAGATATTATCAACGGAAAGTTACCTGCCATTATGGCCAATCTTGACAATTTGGTAAAAGATTTAAAAGTAGCAAGCCGTCAAATAAAAACAAAAGTGCCTGATTTAGCAGATAAATTTACTGCTATTGGCAATAATTTGGAAGCTATTATCAATGAAAATAGAAAACCGTTAAACTCTACGCTTACTTCTGCAGATTCATTCTTCTCTTCTGGTGAAGATACCTTTACAAAAGTAGATAATCTCTTAGGTGCCATTGATAAAGTCAAATTGAAAGTAGCGATGTATTCACAATGGATGAGCAAGGATAAATACAACAAAGGCTACTTGTCACTTAACTATAAACCAAGTGACTCTAAAAGTTACAAACTGGACATTGTCGGCATGGATAATTATACCAAAACAGATACAGAAGGGAATTTGATCTCCCCTGCGCTGCATGATAAAACAAAGTTGCTGGTGTCGGCTCAAATTGCCAAACGCTTTGATGATGCTACCTTGCGTGCGGGACTGATTGAAAGTACTTTTGGTGCCGGGTTGGATTATTATCTCTTAAATGATGCATTAAAGACTTCTGCAGAAGTTTTTGATTTTAATGCTGAAAAAGATATTCGTGGAACCAAGCCTCATACCAAACTCTCTGCCAGATACACACTCTTAAAGCATCTGGATCTCTATGGAGGTGTAGATAACTTCTTAAATAAAGATGCTTCCAATATCTTTTTGGGTCTTGGTGTCAATTTTTATGATGATGATTTAAAAACATTGATTATGTCACAAAGCTTGGGATCTTTTGCCAGATAATGCGTAACATTGAAAAAGAGATTCACCATGCCTTGGATGTGTTAAACCTTCCAACCCTGGTCTCATTAAATGAGATAAAATCACGTTATCGCACACTGAGCAAACAGCATCATCCTGATATTAATAAAGAAAATAGTAAAATGGTTGAAATAAATGCAGCTTACGCGCTTTTAAAAGCATATGCGCTTAATTTTAGATTCACATTTAGTGAAGAAGAGATACAAAAACAGTTTCCAGAAAGTAATCATGCCAGTAAATTCAGATTCTAAAGACTATATTTATAAAAACAGACAGGAAGCTGTAGAGGATTTACTGGCAATTTTACCCCAGCAATTGATGCAAAAAGAGCAGTGGATCTTATTGGCACTTTCACGGGGAAGTGTTGAAATGGCAGAAGAGATAGCACAAAAGCTTTCTCTCTTTTTTGATATTTTTATTGTCAAACCTATTGTTGCACCCAACAATGATGACTGTCAGATTGCAATGGTCAGTGAGACAAAAGAAATCGTGATGCATGAAGAGTTGGTGCATGCTTTTGGGATCTCAGAAGATTATATCTATGCTGAGGCCCAAAGGCGCTATAATGATGATATTTTAGATAACATTTATAAATTTAGAAAAGCACTGCCTCTTTCAAACTTAAAAGATAAAACTGTTTTATTGATAGATGAGGGCTGTGAAACTGGTCTTAGTACAATGTGTGCTTTAAAGTCGGTGCTGAACCTACAAACAAAAAAAGTACTGCTGGCCACACCTGTCATCGCAGATGATCTATTTCACAGTTTGGATTTGAAAGTCGATAAAATTTATACCAATCATCAGATAGAAAACTTTATATCTGTTGAGCGATATTATGATAGCCTGGAGCGCATACCCGGGAAAAAAATACGAAAAAAATTAGAAGAAAGTGCATATTATTTGCCATATCAGAAGGAGAAAGATAATGAGTTGTAGTGTAAAAGTAGAAGTCAATAATAAAATAGAGATCTATGAGATAGACAAAGTAGCCAAACAGGCAAGTGGTGCAGTGATGCTGAGAAATGGCAAAGCTGTCGTTTTGGCAACAGTTGCCTATGATGAAAAACCCAGTGAAGAAGATTTTCTTCCTTTGACTGTCCAATATGTTGAAAAAGCCTATGCCGTAGGTAAAATACCAGGCGGTTTTATCAAAAGAGAGAATCGACCGGGTGACTTTGAAACATTAACATCCCGTATTGTTGATCGAAGTTTAAGACCGCTTTTTCCAAAAGGCTATACCTATCCGACACAGATAACAATCATGGTCATGAGTGCAGATAGTGATGTAGATTTACAAACAATGGCTATCAATGCAGCATCTGCCGCACTTTTCCTCTCTGATATTCCTGTCAATAAAAATGTATGTGGTGTGCGTATTGGAAAAGTTGATGATCAACTGATCATCAATCCAAGCCAGTCTGCCCTGGAAGAGAGTACCTTGGACCTGTTTGTAGCAGGTACCAAAGATGAACTTTTGATGATAGAGATGAAAGTCAATGCTACAGAAGAAAATGAAGTCGTTTCTGTTGTGGATATCGATCCTATGATGTCCACAGGTATGGGTGAAAATATCATCTCTGTACACAAGATGAATGAACTTGGCAATGATGAAGTTTTAGAAGCTTTGTCTTTTGCGGGTGAAGCTATCAAAGTAGCTTCTTTGGCTTACGAAGAAGGGTTTACGCCTTATAAAAAAGAAGATGCAGTTTTAAGCTTCACCCAGAGCAAGGAAGACAGTAACCTTCTAACCTATATACAAGAGTTCTATCATGATAAGATTGTAGCCGCAATCCAACAGATGGCGAAAAGTGAAAGAGCAGGTGAACTGGCCAAAATTTCCAAAGAGATCATGCTCGATGATACAGCAATCAAAGAAAACTGGGATTTTACACTCATCGAAAATATGGTTAACAAATATAAAAAAGGGCTGGTACGTTCGATGATATTGCGTGAAGGCAAACGAGCAGACGGCAGAGGACTTAAAGATGTAAGAGATATCAGCATCGAGACAAATATTCTCCCATCTGTTCATAGTTCATGCCTCTTTACCAGAGGGCAGACACAGGCACTGGTTGCTTTGACCTTAGGTAATGCAAAAGATGCACAGCAGTATGATCTGTTGACTGCAAAAGAGACACAGTATGAAAATTTCATGGTACATTATAATTTTCCTGGTTTTTCTGTGGGTGAAGCCTCCATGCTAAGAGCTCCAGGCAGACGGGAACTGGGACATGGCAACTTGGCAAAACGTGCTATCGAACCTTCTATCAACTTGGATAAAAGTGAAACAGTACGTCTTGTATCAGAAATTTTGGAGTCTAATGGTTCCTCTTCTATGGCAACAGTCTGTGGCGGTTCTCTGGCCTTGAAAGCGGCAGATTTGGATGTGGAAAAGCTGGTTGCTGGTGTCGCAATGGGATTGGTAGTGGAAGAGGATCAATATGCTATTTTAACAGATATTATGGGACTTGAAGATCATGATGGTGATATGGACTTTAAGATAGCCGGGACAAGAGATGGTATCACAGCATTACAGATGGATATCAAACTCGGAGGTATCGACCAGCAGACACTGAAAGAAGCAATCTACCAAGCCAGTGAAGCACGTGATCATATCCTGGACATCATGGAAAAAGCAAGTGATGCCATCGTCTTAAATGAAGAAGTGCTGCCATCTCAGTCTATCTTTTCGCTGGATCCTTCAACCTTTGGTGCTATCATCGGACAAGCCGGCAAAAACATCAAAGAAATCATAGAAAAGTTTGAAGTATCAATTGACCTGGATCGTGACAGCGGCAAAGTGAAGGTAGAAGGTGAAAATAATGCCAAAGTAGAAGCAGCATGTGATCATATACGAGAAGTAGCAGCTGCCAGAAATGAACAAAAAAGAGACAAAAAACCGACACCTGTGTTTAAAGAGGGACAAGTTTTTGACGGACTTGTAAAACGTATTGTTGATTTTGGTGCTTTTGTAGAGTTGCCAGGAGGTGTGGATGGATTGCTGCATATCTCAAAACTCTCTGATGACCGTGTAGAGAAAGTGACAGATATTGTCAATATTGATGATAAGGTTAAAGTAAAGATTTTGGGTCAAAAAGGCAATAAAATCGAATTGGGATTCATAGAAAAAGTTTAATTTTAAGATTGTTTTGCTAAAATATCGCTTCTTAAGTGTTAAGTAGGGATACGCAAGCCGAACGGACTCAAGAAAACAATATTTTTATAAGGAGAAACTTCATGAAGAAGATTCTATTTTTGATGGTTGCTATTGCAACTGCTGCATTTGCTAGTGACGGTGCTGTTGCTAACGAAACATTAAAAGGTTATTCAGTTTTAGCTGCTGGTGTTGGTCTTGGTTTGGCTGCACTCGGTGGTGCTATCGGTATGGGTCATACAGCTGCTGCAACAATCGCAGGTACTGCTAGAAACCCAGGTTTGGGTGGTAAACTTATGACAACTATGTTTATTGCTCTTGCGATGATTGAAGCACAAGTTATTTATGCACTTGTTATTGCTCTTATCGCGCTTTATGCTAATCCATTTCTTGGATAAGTAAAAAGTAGAGATCTGCCTTAACAGATCTCTACTCCCTCATTTTCTTTCAAACTGTGCGATCGTGGTGGAACGGTAGACACGCTACCTTGAGGGGGTAGTGCCTTCGGGTGTGGGAGTTCAAATCTCCCCGGTCGCACCATCTTATACATTTTCTTCCAAAATATTTTACGATTATATTAAGTATATTTTATTATAATAGGGACATCTCTAAAAAATGAAGAGGCATTCCCATGAGCTACCAATTATTGTATGAAGAAACAAAAAATTTAAATATGCTCTTTGTTGAAGATTATGCAGAACTGCGTGAAAATACAATCGAAATATTAGATAATTATTTTGAGTATTGTGAAGGGGCCGTAGACGGCAAAGAAGGTCTCAAACAATACAAAGCCTATCATGATAAAAACAATGCTTATTTTGATTTGGTTATTACCGATATCAAGATGCCGGAGATGGATGGAATTTCGCTTGTTAAAGAAATTTATAAGATCAATCCCGCACAGCCCATTGTCGTCCTCTCTGCCCATCATGAATCAGAGTACCTGCTGACACTGATCAATATAGGTATTGAACAATTTATCACCAAGCCGATTGATCATGATAATATGCTGAATATCTTGTATAAAGTCACTAAAAAAATCAATAACAACTATCAGATGGAGATAGAAAATAATCGACTTAATTTTAGTCATGAAAGCTATTTTGATATCGAAAAAAATGCATTTTTTCACGCAGGAAATTTACTGAAATTGACCAAAAATGAGCTGGTATTTATGAAACTTCTTTCTAAAAATATCAATAAAATTTGTACCAACGATGAAATTATACACCATTTTGAATATGAAGAGATAGTACTCTCAAAAGACAATATTCGCTCCCTGGTTTCCAAATTGAGAAAAAAACTGCCAGTTGACTGTATAGAGAGTATCTATGGGATTGGATATAAACTTTATGTACCTCTGACAGAAACAGCCTAATTTCCCATTTGTTTATCATGATAAGCAAACATGCGCTATTTTACTTGTAAGCAAGGACTTTTTTAGTAAAATTAGCAAAATTACTAAAGGGATTTTATGGAAAATATCGAAGAGATATTAAATGCACACAAACTTTCACTGCTGGATTATGAACATATTAAAACTATCTTGGGGCGTGAGCCCAATCTTTTAGAAATCGGTATTTTCTCTGCTATGTGGAGTGAACACTGCTCCTATAAATCTAGTAAAAAATATCTTAACGGTTTCCCTACATCTGCCCCCTGGGTGATACAGGGACCTGGTGAAAATGCCGGTGTCATAGATATCGGAGATGGTATGGCTGCGGTGTTTAAAATGGAATCACATAACCATCCTTCGTTTATAGAACCTTACCAGGGTGCTGCAACAGGAGTAGGGGGGATACTGCGAGATGTCTTTACCATGGGTGCCAGACCCATTGCCAATATGAATGCACTGCGTTTTGGCAATATCACCCGTGATGATGATATAGGAAGACATCAACGGTACCTGGTACGTGGTGTTGTAGCCGGTATTGGTGACTATGGAAACTGTATGGGTGTACCGACCATTGGTGGTGAAACTTTTTTTGATGATGCTTATAACGGTAATATTCTTGTCAATGCATTTACTCTTGGTACCTGTAAAAGTGATGAAATATTTTATGGTAAAGCAGAAGGCGTAGGAAACCCTGTCATCTATGTCGGTAGTAAAACCGGACGAGATGGACTAGGTGGAGCTGTGATGAGTAGTGACAGTTTTACAGAAGAGAGTAAATCACTGCGGCCTACAGTACAGGTAGGTGACCCTTTTGCTGAAAAATTATTACTTGAAGCCTGTTTGGAACTTTTTCAACATGACTATGTCGTCGGTATCCAAGATATGGGTGCAGCAGGACTGACTTCAAGTTCATTTGAGATGGCGGGCAGAAGTGGATCAGGTATGATCATGCATCTTGACCAAGTGCCTGCGCGTGAAGAAAATATGACACCATACGACTTTATGCTCTCTGAATCACAAGAGCGTATGCTGATTTGTGCAAAAAAAGGATATGAAGACAAGATTGTTGAAATCTTTGAAAAATGGGATTTAGATGCGGCAATTATAGGAGAAGTAACTGATACAGGAAATATGGAACTTTTTTGGCATAACGAAAAAGTTGCAGATATGCCGATTGATCCTATCACAGAAGAAGCACCTATCCTTGATCGTCCAACCAAACGACCTGATTATTTGGATAAAATCAAAGATACAACAATTGACGATTTTGAAAAAGTTGATAATAACAGTGCCTTTGACACATTATTTTCATCAGCAGAAGTTGTCAATAAAGCATGGATATACAAACAATATGATTCTATGGTACAAACAAATTCTATAAAAGGTCCCGGTAGTCTGGATGCCAGTGTGGTGCGTGTAAAAGAGACCAATCGTGCCATTGCCATGAGTAGTGACTGTAATCCGCGTTATTGTTATATCGATCCACAGGGTGGTGCCAGTGCTGCAGTCATGGAGAGTGGCAGAAATGTAGCCATGACAGGATCAAGGCCGTTGGCAATCACAGATTGTCTCAATTACGGTAATCCTGAAAAACCTGAAACCATGTGGCAGTTTGCACAAGGATGTGAAGGTATTAAAGAAGCATGTAAGGCGCTGCATACCCCTGTAGTCAGTGGCAATGTTTCACTCTACAATGAAACTGACGGTGTCGGTGTTTTCCCAACACCTGCAATCGCTATGGTTGGTGTCAATGAAGATCAAAACAACATACTTTTTTCTTCTTTTCAAAAAGAGGGCAATGCTCTTTATCTCATAGGTGAAAGCGGTCATCACTTTGGTGGAAGTCTATACATGAAAGAGCTTTTTGACAAAGTGGAAGGTACTTTGGCCCCTATTGATTTGGACAAAGAGTTAAAGTTGTGGGATTTTGTGATCGAAGCCAATCAAAAAGGACTCTTACAATCTGCCAAAGATGTCAATGTTGGCGGTATCGTCATAGCTTTAGCCAAAATGGCTGTACTTGGTGGGAAATCTGCAGCCTGCGGTATACGTGTTGAAGATGAAAGGGATATCTTTTCAGAGAGCTTTTCACGCGCTATTGTTGAAGTGGAAGATACAGATGCTTTTGAAGCATTTGCCAAAGAACAGCATATCATGATAGATAGAATCGGTAAAGTCAGCAGTGATACACAATTTATCTGTAATGATGTGAAAAAAGATTTAAATCAACTCAAAAAAGTTTATTTTAATACTTTTGAAGAAATAGTAGAACAAGATATATAGTTTACAAACACTATATCATTTTAGATAAAAAGGGCAGGGGAGATGCTCTCTCCCACTGTCCATCTCTTTTTACAAAGACAATGCGTTTAATGTCTCTTTTGTTAAAGCGCCTGTAGAAATGCCTTTTGATTTTTGAAATTTATTCAGTGCTGCTTTTGTTCTCCAACCCATGATACCGTCTAATGGACCAGGATTAAAACCTGCATGTTTTAATGCTTTTTGTACACTGAGGATATTGACCTTTGTCATATGTGTTTTACATAATACAGGCTGCCATTTCAAGAATGAATCACTCACTTTTACACGCTTGGATACAGTACGATACTGTTCAGGAATTGGTGTGTGTTTCACAGTTGCTGGTTCAACCAATTCTTTCACTTTGACTGTTTTATAAACAGCTGGGATAGTTACAGTTTTGGTTGTTGCCGGTGTTGCTACAACACGGGTAGTGACTGTTTTATAGACAGCTGGTACAGCTATACTTTTTGTCGTTGCTGGAGACTTCAAAACACGTCTTGTAATGCTTTTGTACACAGCAGGTACATTCACAAGGCACATAATTTCACCTGTACCGCCATTTAGTTTTTCAACCGGACCTCGTCCCTTTTTCCATGCAGTATGGGCATCGCGAACCAGGATCTTCTCTGTTACTGTACCATATACTGCTGGCACAGATACCAGTTTTTCAGTAGCCGGAGAGACCAATACTTTTTCTTTTACACTCTTGTATGTTGCGGGTACAGATACAATCTTGTTGCTGGCTTCTTTAACAAGTACTTTTTTTGTGGTCCAAGTGTATTTTGCGGGAATAACCTGGAGATTTTCACTGGCATCTTTTGCCAATACTTTTTCAGTTTGGATTTCATATTTTGCAGGAGTGAGTACTCTGGCATAACATTCACCCGGTTTGGCATTAGGCGGATACAAAGAACCTTCACCAGGCACTTCTTTTATGATAGTTTTCTTTTTGCTTCTTGCTTCAGCAATAGCTGCTTTTAAAGCGGCAATCTGCAAATCTTTATCATCACTGACGGCAATTACTTTTGCAGTCTTCACAGCAGGCGTTCCTGTCATGCAGCTTTTCTTTTCTGCACAACCACTGAGTGCCAATGCTACCGCTGCGGAAAGTAAAATCGGTGCATTGCTACTTACATTTAAATTCATAATATTCTCCTATATATAAACATCTTTATTATCTAATAAAGTCTTTTATAGTTTAATAAATTTAAAATATTAATTATTTAATTTAAATTATATTAATAATTTCTTTACAAGTGTGCTGATGGTTTTACCGTCTGCACTGGAGCCTACCTGCGCTGTAACACTTTTCATCACTTTGCCCATATCTTTCATGCTGCTTGCACCTTCATCAGCTATAATCGTTTTGATTACTTCAGTCAGTTCATCTTCACTCATCTGCTTAGGCAGATATGTTTTGAGTATATCTGCTTCTGCCATCTCTTTTTCATAAAGGTCATTACGGTTGGCTGCCTGGTACTGCTTGGCAGCATCCTCACGCTGCTTGAGTGATTTTTGAATCAATTTATAAATTCCGGCATCATCCATCTCAATACGTTCATCTACTTCTATTTGTTTAATAGCAGCCATCAAAAAACGAATGGTATCTCTTGTAAAATTCTCTTTGGCAATCATCGCAGCTTTTAAATCTGCTTGTAATCTGCTCTTTACATCATGCATTACTATCCTTTGGCACATATTTTGCTTTTATTATAACCAATACAATATTAGGAAAAAAGTTGACATATATAAAAACATTTATCATGATAGGCATGATCATCATATTCAATGGCTGCAGTGCCCATACAGCTTCACCACAAATAGATATGACACCGCCTAATTATGTGCAATACCCATCAACTACAGCCAATAAAAAATGTTATGCACATGAAGGCAGTGTGTATGGAAGAGGGCAAAACCCTATATTTTCAGATAATAAAGCTATGCATGTCAATGATATTGTGACTGTCGTTATCAATGAAAGTGCGACACAGTCATCAGTTGGAAATAAAAAAATATCCGATTTGTCACAAAATAACCTTGGTGGCGGCGTATTTGGAGGAGGGGTTCTCAAAAACCTCAATGGTTTGACAGATATGAGCTTTAAAACCAATTCAAACAATACCTTTTCAGGTACCGGTGCTGCCTCAAGAAATGAAAAATTTAATACGACTATCACCGCACGTGTGATAAAGATACTGCATAACGGTAATTATTTCATAGCGGGTCGAAGAGAAATATTTATCAATGACTCTAAACAGATTGTACAAGTAACTGGCGTTATCCGCTCCAATGATATCGATCAATACAATACAATCAATTCAAAATACATAGCAGATGCAAAGATTCTTTATCTCAATGAAGATGACATCCAAGAAGCAACAAAACAGCCCTGGGGCTCAAAAGTCATAAAAAGTGTCTGGCCATTTTAGAGGTGTTCATTAATGCCATTAAGTTAACGCTTTTGGAACAAAGTCCCAAAAGCTACGCTAACGCTAAGTTCTCCTCAGCGGAGGGCTCACGCACAGATAAACCGTGCTTAAAATCTCTGAACTTAATGGCATTGGAGATGACCATATTTCAAATTGAAATATTTTAGCGCTTCTATGCTTTATCATGATAAACTAAGCAGATGTTTATAGATGAAGTATATATCAATGTATTGTTAGGCTTTTTATCAGCACTATTGGTTTGTGGACTTTTTTTTTGGTGGTATTACATCAAAAAAGAGAGAGAATTTCAAAAACTTCGCTATGAGAGCAGGGGACTTGTAGATAGACTGCAGGAACAAAAAGAACAAAACCACAGCCTTACTCTCACACTCTCTACCTATAAAGAGCGCTTGGAACAAATGAATCAATCCAAACTGCTCATGAAAGAAGAGTTTGAAAATATTGCACATCATATTCTGAGAAAAAACAGTGCAGATCTCACACAACAAAACAGTCACAATCTACATAATATCATCCATCCCTTTAAAGAAGATATGCAAGCACTTCATACACAGCTTGCTGCTTATTATGACAAAGAATCAAAAGAACGCTTCTCTTTAACAAAAGAGGTTAAGCAGTTACAGCAGCTCAATCAACAAATCAGTCAAGATGCCCATGATCTGACCAATGCACTCAAAGGGAACAACAAATTACAGGGAGACTGGGGAGAAATGGTACTGGAACGGGTATTGGAGAGTTCAGGCTTGAAAAGAGGGCGTGAGTATCTAATTCAGCCTTCGTTTAATAACAAGAAGGGAGAACGTTTTAGACCAGATGTACTTATCAAACTGCCAGAAAACCGTGATGTGATTATAGACTCTAAAGTCTCATTAAAATCTTATGAAAACTACTATCATGATAGGGAAAATCAAAGTATAAAACCCTTTATAAATTCTATACATACTCATATCAAACAACTGAGTAACAAATCATATCAGAATTTAGAAGGATTAGATTCTCTGGATCTCGTCTTGATGTTTGTACCTATTGAAGGGGCTTTGCTCTTGGCACAGGAGCATGATAATAATCTTTTTATGACTGCCTATCAAAAAAATATTTTTTTGGTTTCTCCTTCTACATTATTACCTGTTTTGCGTATCATAGAAAACAGCTGGCGTATTGAGTACCAAAACAAAAATGCAAAAGTGATAGCCAAAAAAGCAGGTGAAATGTATGATAAGTTTTCAAATTTTGTACTTGAGATGCAAAAAATAGATACAGCATTGCATAAAGCACAGGATGCCTATGATGATGCATTTAAAAAACTCAGCAATGGCAAAGGTAATCTCATGCAAAAGGCACAAGACTTAAAATCTCTTGAGGGAGTGGTGCATACAAAAGAGATAAAAGAAAATACCAAATAGTATTCAAGAGAATATATATTATGTTAACCAAGTACCTATTGAAACTATCTAGGTGTATTAAATAGTTTCAATGTATGCTATGCTTACTTACCCAAACAAAAACTGGAAAACATTTTATCCAGAATTTCATCACGTTCAAAAGATTTTGTGATTGAAGAGATAGCTTCAATCGATTCATTGATATGGTAAGCAAAGAGCTCCAATTCTCCATTGATCAAGAGTGTACGCGACTCGTTGATAGCCCTCAAAGCACTCTTCACTGCTGTTACTTGTCGCTTAGAGATCAGTATCATCTCATCTTCCATCGTCTGAGAGTCCAAATATTTTTTTAGTTTTTCTGTAATTTCAATCGTACTCTCTTTTGAAGAAACACTGATAGTGTGTGGCGGTAAAGCTCTTATATCAAAGAGCTGTTTCAAATCTTTTTTATTCACAGCGATAATAATCTCTTTCTTATCATGATAGCGGTTTATCAACTCTATGATTTTTTCATCATCTTCATCTTTGATTCGACTGCCATCAAACAAGGCAATCACTATTTCAGACTCTTCAATCGCTGCAATAGAGCGTTCTATGCCAATTTTTTCGATCTCTTCATCTGCATCACGGATACCGGCAGTATCTACAATCTTGATCAAATGTGTACCAATCTTAATCTCTTCTTCAATGGTATCTCTCGTGGTACCGGCAATATCGGAAATAATAGCCCGATTATAAGATAGCAGGGCATTTAACAATGAGCTTTTCCCAACATTAGGTTTGCCGATAATGGAGACTTTAAAACCATTTAAGAGCCCTTCCCTGCTCTCACTGGCTATGACACTTTTTTCTAATAATGCGGCATTTTGTTCCAATTTCTGCTGCATTTGATCTACCAAATCCTCTGGAAGGTCTTCTTCCGCATAATCAATATTGACTTCAACAAAGGCAAGGATTTCTACCAATGAGTCTCGCAAAGCATTGACAAAATCAAATAAATCCCCTTTTAGCTGCTTCGTAAGAATACGTGCAGCATCCACACTTTTAGTTTCAATAAGCTTAGCCGTCGCTTCCGCTTTGGTTAAATCCATACGCCCGTTAATGACAGCACGTTTGCTAAATTCACCAGCTGTAGCCAAGCGTGCACCATAAGAAAGAGCAGTGCTTAGTATCATATCTGCTACCACCAAACCACCATGGCATTGAAACTCTATGACATCTTCTCCAGTAAAACTGTGTGGATTTTTAAAATAGATAATGATGGACTCATCGAGTAATTGATGGTGCTCGTCATATAGATTAGTCAGTGTGGCATAACGTGGTTTTAACAAATCTTTTTGCGTCATTTTAAGGGCAATGCTATATGCCTCATTTCCACTCAGCCGTACAATTGCAATCCCCCCTACTCCATGAGCAGTTGCAATCGCGCATATTGTATCGATTAGTTGTCCTTTCTATATTCGTTGACGATTACAATTTTTCTGCCATCACGCAATGTTCTGATAGCCACATACTTTTCAGGGTAAGCTGCCCGCAACTTTTCAAGTGCCAATTTCACCAAGATACCATCCAGTGGTTTGGTTTGGGCTTTGCCATTTTCATTGACACGTTCTTTGATCGAGAGAAGATACTCTTCAATCATCAGATCCTGATTTTTTAAAAATTCGGCAATTTCCAGGGATATATTTTTATTGTATTTGATTTTTATCCAATTATGCAGTATATAGGATAGTGCTTTATAACGATAACCTTCTTTGCCTATCATCAAGGCCGCATCTTTACCATCAATTTTGATATAAACCAAGTCGTCATTGACTTTTACTTCTACCAGTTCTACATCAAAACAGGCATTTTCCAGTAGTGTCTGAATACCGGTTTGGATATCCGATTGGATACTGTCAGAAGAATCTGTTTCTGGTTTGTACGAAGAAGAAGCGCCTTTGATAACAGCTTTGATAATAGCCGGCTTTTTAAAAAGCCCCAAAATACCTTTTGACGGAGCCTGTAAAACTTCGATATCCAAATCAACAACAGACTTGTTTAATGCATTAGAGGCTTTAGTATAAGCCTCTTCAAGAGTATCTGCTGTTATTCTTATCATGACAGGGCAGCTTTCTCTTTTTCTTGTTTTGCAAAAATACTGTTGACATAGTATTGCTGTGCTACAGAGAAAAGATTGTTCACAAACCAATACAGTGTTAATCCTGCAGGGAAAGTAACAAAGAAAAATGTAAAGATCAGTGGTAGGAACTTCATAATTTTTTCTTGCATAGGGTCTGTAAAATTGGTCGGTGTGATACGCTGTTGCCAGAACATACTCGCGCCCATAAGGATAGGCAATACATAATAAGGGTCCATGACAGAAAGATCATGAATCCATCCCATCCATGGAGCATGCTTGAGCTCAATTGTATTTAAAAGTACACGATAAATAGCAAAAAATACTGGAATTTGCATCAACATCGGCAAACAGCCACCCATAGGATTTGCACCATGTTTTTTATACAGTTCCATCATCTTGGCATTCATTTTTTGCGGATCACCCTTGTGCTGCTTTTGGATCTCTTTTATTTTGGGAGAAAGTGCTTTGAGTTTATTCATGGAGACCATGCCTTTATATGTCAAAGGATACAAGGCCAATCGAATTAATAAAGTAATAATAATAATAGCCCATCCCCAGTTACCAACTATAGAATGGATATATTTTAAAAAGAGAAAAACAGGCTTTGAGATAAATGTAAAAAAGCCATACTCGATTATTTTTGTTAAACGTTTATCTATGGAAGCCAGGGCATCATACTCTTTAGCACCGATATATCCATTGAGTGTTAAATTGCTGCTTCCTTTTACAAATGCCAAAGGATCTTCATTGGCATCTTTGGAGATAAAAGTATTCATCGCATTATCAAAATCATAAAAAGAGGTTGTGTAGTACTTGTCTGAAGCAGCAGTAATTGTTGCACCATGGAAAATTTCATCTCCTTTGGCATCACCATCTTCAATTGTTTCGATACTTCCTTCTGATTTACCAATCAAGACACCTTTGAATGTGTACATATCCGCTTCTGCATCAGGACGAAAACCAGGAGATACAAAATAAGGCACATCATCAGAGAGTGTAATATGCAATTGATAAGAACCATCAGTATGAAAAGTGATTTTTTTAATAACAGTAGTGGATGAGAGTTTCTGTGTCAATGTTAAAACTTCATCACCATTGTTGACCTCTAAAACAGTTTTGTCTGCAGTATAAGGTGTCTTAAATGCTTCATTATTCAAAGCAGCATCAGAAAAACGTATTTCCAATGGTTTTAAAGGGCTTTTATCAGCTATAATATTGGGATAGTTCCCATCTTTATCTTTAAATCTTTCAATTAAAACTTCATATTTCTGAATGCGGCCCAATTCATCAAACTGCGCTCTAAATTTTTTCGCATTGACACTGGTAATAACATGATCATTTTGGTGGACATCTATCACTTCACTTTTACCTTGAGAAGAGACAGGAGCTTCTGATATCGGTGCTGATGAAGCAGTAGTCACTGGCGAAGCAGGCTGGCCGCTTTTGACCATGCTTGTCTTATTTGTATCTGTGGCATTTAAAGTACCTTTTTGCGGTACCATATAGTATTCATAAGCCATAAAAAATATAAAACTTAATACTAATGCAAGTATCATTCTTTGCTGTTGGGTCATTTTGTCAATCAATGTTGTCCTTTTTGAAACTTTTTATGAGGTAATAACTGTTTTTTTGCTGTCCCTTTGGAACAAGATAAAATTTTACAAAAAAAAGCTTTTTGTCTTGTTGATGAGAACAAACTTTATTACAATTTAAGCTCTTTTTTACAATAGGATAATCAATACCACCTGGAAAAAGTTGATTGCATTTTAGAATGCGCAGTATAGAAAAATAGAGTGCTTTAAAAAAGGAATTTTCCTGAAACTGCCATTTGGCATACTCGGAGCAAGTGGGATAATAACGACAGGAACCGTAACCCAGAAGTGTAAAAAATTTTTGATAAATTTTTAAAAAATAGAGTACACATTTTTTTATCACTTTTTAAAAGCACCTACCCTTTTAAAAGCATATTGAAGGTTCTTTTGTAACTCTTTATATCCAATAGATAAAATATCTTTTTTAGCCACAAAAACAAATATACCATCATCCAACTTTTCCTGAAAATCCAAGAATACAGCCCTTAGTCTTCTTTTAGAAAAATTACGTTCAACGGAATTACCAACCTTTTTACTGGCTGTAAAGCCGATACGTTTTTGGGGAGATTTTTTATAAAAAACCAAGACTGCATTGGTATGAAATTTCTTAGCATTATGATATACATAAGAAAATTCTTTTGTCGATTTAAGTGTAGTAAAGTCTCTTAAACGGCTAATCTTTTTCTACCCTTTGCACGTCTTGCTTTGATAACCAATCTTCCGTTTTTAGTTTTCATTCTAGCTCTAAAACCATGTTTTCTTTTTCTTGGTGTATTGTGTGGTTGATATGTTCTTTTCATAAATTTTTCCTTCTTTAGTTTAAATAGTCGCGGATTGTAGCGATTATTAGCTTAAATAAAGCTATATTGTTATGCCTGCTCTTTTTTTGCTGCATTTAAGGCATCAATTAAATCACTTAAATTCTCATATGGGATATGCGCTTTCCAATCTGGTTCATTAATATCTCCTTTTAACGAGATACCGATACTGACAACTGCTGCCGAATTTTCTCCATATGGCTCTTCAATATGTGATACTGAAATCGTTCCTGTTTTGGTTCCTGCTAATGGAAATGTTTTTAATATTTTTGAATCTTTACTCATTGTTTCTCCTATTTGTTTTTAAAAAATTTTGCTATTTTTGCCTGCAATTTCAGCCAATCACTGTGTAACATGAGTGGAAAACCACTGTATGTTTTTCCACCGGCAATGCTTTTTGTTACACCGCCACGTGCGGCAATCGTTGCAAAATCACCAATTTCTAAATGACCGGCTGTTGCACTCTGCCCACCCATCACAACATTTTTCCCCAATATACTGGAACCTGAAATACCAGCTTGTGAGACTATGATTGATTGTGCGCCTATTTCACAATTATGTCCTATTTGAACTAAATTGTCTATCTTGGTTCCACTTTTTATCAGTGTTAAACCAAAAACTGCTCTATCGATGGCACTATTGGCACCAATCTCTACACTTTCTTCTAGCTCTACATGACCATTATGATGTATCTTGATATGTTCACCTGTTTGGGTATGTGCATATCCAAAACCGTCACTCCCGATAACAGCACCGGCATGCACAATACAAAACTTGCCAATAACTGTATCATTGTAGAGTGTTACATTGGGATGGATAATACTCCCCTCCCCTATAAAAACATTTTCCCCGACAAAGGCACCATCTAATATAATAACATTTTTTTCAATCACCACACCATGTCCTATATGAACATGTTTTCCTATCATGACAGATGCATCTATCTTTGAATCAAGATTCTCTCTGATTAAATCTTTTGCAAAATAGTGTGTCGCTTTGGCCATCGAAAGATAAGGGTTCTCACTCACAATTGCCCCAACTCCTGCAGGTAAAAAAGAGACAAACTCTTCTGTTATAAAAACAGCACCTGCCTGGGTATTTTTTAAATTGTCTATATATTTTTTGTTATCAAAAAAAGATATTTCATCTTTTTTGGCATTGCTTAAGGTATTGATTGCCTCTACATCAAAATCCTTATCATGATAAGAGAGTAGAAGATCTTTGGCAAGTTGGCTTAGTTTCATATTTTTTCCATAGAAACAGAACCACCACGTATTACCTCTGTTGGATTGAACTTTTTGATTATTTTAATAAAATTACAAATTCTGTCAGCATCATCAACAGCCATCAATATCAGTGACTCTTCTGTAGCATTGGCTACAATGCCATTATACCCTTTTAAAATCGCATCAAGCCCGCTCATATTGGTTGCTAGAGGAATTTTCACCAAAAGCATCTCTTTTTCAACAACATCCTGGCTTTCTACTACTTTGTACGTAGGAATCAATTTATGCAGTTGCTTCACGATCTGTTCTATCACACGTTCACTACCTTTTGTCACGATAGTAAAACGGGAGAGATCACTCTCAGGGATTGGTGCAACAGTCAAAGACTCGATATTATACCCTCGTCCGGCAAATAGCCCGGATATTCGGGATAAAACCCCGTGTTCATTTTTCACAATGACAGATAAAACTCTTCTAACTTCAGCACTCATGACACATCCTTATCTTCTAACAACATATTATAAAGTGTTCCTCCTGATGGAACCATCGGCAATACATTTTCCAACCTGTCAACAACAACATCAATCATCGCAACAACATTTTTTTCCACAGCATCTTTTAATGCAGCATCAAACTCTTCTTTTGTTTCAACACGATAACCAATACCGCCAAAACTTTCAGCAAGCTTCACAAAATCAGGTTGCATACTGAGGTCTGTCTCTGCATACCGTTTATCATAAAAGAATGTTTGCCACTGTCTAACCATACCAAGATAATTATTATTGAGAATGATATTGATGACAGGGATTTTATTTTCTACTGCTGTCATCAATTCCTGTATATTCATCAAGATTGAACCATCACCGGTAAAATTGATACTTGTTTTCTCTTCTCTGGCCACTTTGACACCCATCGCAGCGGGGAAACCAAATCCCATTGTCCCAAGGCCGCCACTGGTGATCCACTGTCTAGGTTGGGAAAAAGGATAAAACTGCGCTGCCCACATCTGATGCTGTCCAACATCCGTAGAGATAATCGCATTCTCGCCTAATAATTCACCCACACGCTCAATAACCCATTGCGGCTTGATACGTTCAGAATCTTCTTTGTATGAGAGAGGATGGATTTCATTGTATCTTTTTAATAATTCTCTCCAGGAGTCATAGCGCTCTTTATCAAAATCTTCTTTCACCAAAGCGACCATCTCAGTCAGTACATTTTTCAAATCACCAACTATCGGGAAGTCGATATTTAATAGTTTTCCAATACTGCTGGGATCAATATCAACATGAATAATCTTGGCATGTTTGGCAAACTCATCCAATCGTCCTGTTACCCTGTCATCAAAACGGGGTCCAAGCGCTATCATCAAGTCAGCTTCACTCATTGCCATATTTGAAGAGTAATTTCCATGCATACCGACCATCCCCTGCAATAAGGGATTTTCATGCCCCACAACACCTCTAGCCATCAATGTCTCAACAGCTGGAATACCGGTTATATCCATAAATTCCCGGATCAAATCACTGGCACCCGCGCTAATAAGTCCGCCACCAAGATATAAAATCGGTTTTTTGGACTCTTTTATCGCTGCAATGGCTTTTTTGATCTGTTTTTGACTACCTTTGTATGTTGGTTTGTACGTTTCCAATGTAATCTCATCAGGATAATTAAATTCACCCATTTGGGCAGTAATATCTTTTGGTATATCAATGTGCACGGGACCCGGACGACCACTGCGCGCTACAAAAAAAGCTTCTTTGATAATGTGTGGTAACTCCTCAATTGTTTTTACCAAATAATTATGCTTTGTACAGGGACGGCTTATACCAACAGCATCAATCTCTTGAAAAGCATCCGTACCTATCAAAGTAATAGGCACCTGCCCCGAAATGACAACCATCGGGATAGAATCAGTAAAAGCTGTTGCCAGTCCAGTGACAGCATTGGTGAAACCAGGTCCGCTGGTAACGATAGCAACACCTACTTCGCCAGTTGCCCTGGCATAGCCATCAGCTGCATGAATGGATGCCTGTTCATGTCGTGTTAATATGTGCTTAAAACCTTCTTGTTTATAAATTTCATCATACACATTCATAATTGCTCCGCCGGGGTATCCAAAAGCGACAGTTACACCCTCTTTTTTTAGGGCTTCAATCACCATCTGTGATCCATTAAGTTCCATTATTATATCCTCTGAAAAATTGGGCTTATTATAACAAAATAAGATAAAGGAGACCTATATTATTCACTAATTGGAGCAAAGGCTTTTTTGACGCTATTTTCTTTATGACAACATCCCTCGGCTTTTAATGCAGCGATAAGTTCATCTACATCAGTAGAGGCCTGTGATAGTTTGAATTTTTGTAGATAGATAGTATCAGCTTCTACGCTGTATTTTTTTTCAAGATATTTTGAAAGGGAGGTTTTAAACCGTTCCTTCCCCTGGGAGGTAAACAAGTCTTCCATATAAAAACTGCTGATGATGATATTCAGAGCATCTGTAATTTTATAATCATTCTCTTTTAAATCCCGTCCTTCTATCCTGAGGCTCATCGCCACTTTTTTCAGTTTATTACCGTTACGTGAAAAGATGTCACTCTCGAAGTTATTGACACTGTAAACCTCCCCCAAAAGGGAGGTTGTCAAAAGTAGCAATAAAAATTTCATTATCATGATAGAACTAGATACTTTTTTCGATCAATTTTGTGATTTTTTCTGAAAAATCGAATGCGTCGTCAATTTTCATACCTTCATTGAGTTTGGCCAAGTCTAACAATACTGTCGATAGTTCTGTCAGTTTATTAAAATCTTTTGACGCATTTAATTTAGCAAAAATAGGATGTTCCGGATTGATTTCAAGGATTGGCTTAATATCTGGCATTTCCGTTTGTCCCATCTGTTTTAACATTTGCTGCATTGCAAAATCAGGGTCATTTTTATCATATACCAAACATGATGGTGAGGATTTTAAACGTCCTGTTACTTTCACGTCTTTTACATTATCTTTGAGTGCTTCTTTGAGTTTCAGTGTCAACTCTTTAAAGTTTTCTTCCTGCTCTTTGAGTAGATCTTTATCCTCTTCCATATCAGCATGATTGATAGCTGCCAAAGGCACCTCTTTGTAAGCACCGATATTTGGTATCACAATGCTGTCAACTTCTTCATCCAATAACAATACTTCAATATCTTTTTCTTTATAAGATTCCAGCAAAGGTGAATGCTTCAGCATATTGGCATCTTCACCGACAAGATAGAAAATTTCTTTTTGCTCTTCTTGCATACGCTCTTTATAAGTTGCCAGATCAATATATTCATCATTGCTTTTTGTCGATTTAAACATCAGCAGATCAAGCAAAAGATCTTTATTGTCAAATTCACTCATGATACCTTCTTTAAGCACACGACCAAATGTTTTGTAAAAATCAAGATAAGCTGCGCTATCTTTGGTTTTAAGCTTTTTGAGTTCACTGAGTATTTTTTTGACTGAAGCTTTTTTTACTTTAGAAAGTACCACATTTTGCTGTAAAATTTCACGGCTTACATTGAGTGGAAGATCTTCTACATCAACAATTCCTTTGACAAATCTCAGATAAGTCGGCAGTAATTCTTTATCATCATCTGATATAAAAACACGTTTTACATAGAGTTTGATACCCGACTCATAGTCAACCCGAAAAAGATCCATTGGTGCAGTTTTAGGGATATAAAAAAGGGTACTGTATTCTAAAGTACCTTCAGCTTTAGTGTGGATATATAACAACGGGTCTTCGCTGTCATGGGATATCGTTTTATAAAAATCTTTATATTCGTCTTCACTAATGTCGTTTTTGCTAAGTCTCCACAATGCGGAAGCTTTATTAATTTGTTCTTCTACAGGTTTATCATCTTCCATTTTTTCTAAAAAGATAGGAAAAGGTATATGATTGGAGTATTTTTCAATGATTTGTTTGAGGCGATATTCTTGTAAAAATTCTTCATCATCTTTTCTCAGATGTAAAATGATCGTTGTCCCCTGCTCTTGTCGTTTTGCATCGGTAATGCTAAATTCACTTCCTGCACTGCTTGACCACTTATGTGCACTCTCAGTACCAGCTTTTTTACTAATGACATCAATCTTTTTTGCGACCATAAAAGCAGCATAAAACCCGACACCAAATTGTCCTATAAGCGAAGAATCTTTTTTAGCATCCCCACTCAATTGCTGGACAAATGATTTGGTACCGCTTTTTGCGATAGTTCCCAGATTATTGATCAAATCATCTTTATCCATACCAATACCATTATCTGAAACAGTCAAGATTTTTTTCTCGTCATCCACAGAAAGCGTAATTTTTGGATTATATTGCAATGATTTAAATTCATCATCAGTTAGTGTTAAATAATTTAATTTATCAAGTGCATCTGATGCATTTGAAATAAGTTCACGCAAAAAAATCTCTTTATGCGAATAAAGAGAGTGAATCATTAAATTTAAGAGGTCTGAAACCTCGGTTTGAAATTCATATTTTGACATATTTTGTTCTCCTTATTAAAATTTCAAAGGATTATAGCAAAAAATTTGTTATTTATCAAGAAGGTTTAGTTCATTTTGTAAAGTTTCTTGCATATTTTTACGTAGAGTCTCGAACCATTCACTATCTTGCTTAGGGTCAATGCTCTCTAAATAAACTAGCGTAACATGCCCTTTTTTTGCACTAAAATTTTGTGAATCTACAATTTCACGTGTATTGACGATGACAACAGGCTGTACTTTCAAATCAAGTTTTTCAGCAATCAATTTTGCACCGGTTTTAAAAGGAAGCAATTTTTTTCCATCACCTCTGGTACCTTCTGGGAACATACCAATGACTCTTTGTTCATCCAGTCTGTTTTTAACATCTTTAAATAACTTTACCAGTGATTTTCTTTTATCTTCTCTGTCCACAATGATCATTTTGGGCAATGTTAAAATTTGTCCAAAAAATGTCAATTCGGCAATTTCTTTTTTAGCAACCCATGCTATATCTTTTGGATAGTTTGCTTCCATGATGACAATATCAAGCAGACTTTGATGATTCATCAGAACCAATTTGGCACTTTCATCAGGTTCTCCTTTGATTGTCAATTTATAACCAATCAACTTTTCCTGCAGTGAAGCCCACTTTTTTCTGAAATACCAGTGATGTTGATTAAAAAACTTCATCAAAGTGATGACAATTGTCACCGTAATGATGAATTGAATTAAAATAAAGGTAGCTTTAATTTTTTGAAAGATCATCATCTTTTATCCATCCTATTTTGGTATCAGGCAACAAGACTTTCGTATAGCCGTTTTTCTTCAACAGTACTTTTACCTGCATCTTTTGACTCGTCCTAAAAAATACAGTAGAATTTTGTGTAGGTAGTATTCTAATGGTGACATTTTGATCTACAAGTAAGTTATTGGTTATCAATTTACTATAAACCGTATAAATGACAAGTCCTAATGCCAAAATCAACAAATAATTTTTTTTATATTTGATATATAAAAGCAGAAACAGAAAAGCCAAAATAAACAGAGCGATAACCTTATATAAAAAATATTTACTTTTCTGTGGATTTAAATCTGTCTGTGTACTGACACTGGCATCACTGACAATGATCGGAAAAGAGATACGGTTAAACTTGTTACTGTTTAAGTTAAAATATTTAAATTTAAACTCTTTTTGATAAGAAGGCACAATAGCAAAATAAAAGATATTTTGCACCTTTGCATTGTTTCTTAAAGAATCAATTCCCTCTCTTTTTGCGTAAGATAGATGAAAATCTTCCAAATTGGATTGTGTGGCATTGATTTCCAAAAGCACAATATTTGATTTTTCATCATATTTTTTTTCATGATGGGAAATTAAAGAAAAATCATTGGCTAAAATATTTGAGAAAAGTTCATCATTTTTTAAAGCTATCACTCTCAAAGGCTCTGGCTTGAGCTTTTCATGACTGGCTGTACCGGTTTTATTGGTTGTACTCACTTTAAAAGCTGGCAAAGAAGCACTAAGGGAAGTTAACTTGAAAGTATAAGCTATCAGATAACTTTTATCGTCGAGTTTTTTCCAGACAGCCTCTTTATTGAGCAGTTTATACTCTTTTCCGCCAATGAATGACGCTTTGATACTTTTTAAATACTCCTGTGTAAGTACAGCTTTGATTTTAATCGTAAAATGCTGATTAACATACACTTTTTTAGGATAATCAAGAAACGATAAAAATATATTTTTTTCTTTGACAATATTGCTGTCAACACTATAATCATCACTGGGTGTATCTGAAAAAACTTTTTCATCCTCACTAAAAGTGGGTTCATCACTTTGATTATAATACTCATCTGCAGGGATAACTTCTTCTTCAACCTGTTCAAACTGCTTCTCTTTTTTATCTTGCGGAAACTCAAATAAATTTGAGAAAAAACCTGCCTGCAGATATGAAAATGCAAAAAGCAGGATAAAAACAGGGAGAAAAAGAGTTTTCATCTAGACATGAAACCTTTGAGCATATTAACACCATCATTTGAACCCAAAATGGTCTCCATCGCACGTTCAGGGTGCGGCATCAAACCAAATACATTTTTACTTTTATTGCAGATACCGGCTATGGCTTCTTTAGATCCGTTAGGATTGGAAAGTGTGCCGTTTTCATCACAATACGTCAGTAAAATTTGACCATTTTCATGCAACTTTGCTAACGCCTCTTTCTCAAGATAGTAATTACCCTCAGCATGGGCAATCGGTATATTGACGATATCACCTTTGTCAAAAAGATTTAAAAATGCATTGTCCTGGTTTTCGACTTTTAGATGATGGTATTGGGAGATAAAATGTACACTTTCATTACGCTTCATCGCGCCAGGCAAAAGACCTGATTCCAGTAAAATTTGAAAACCGTTACAAATTCCAAGAACCTTTCCGCCTGCATTGGCATAGTCAATCACAGCACTGACAATAGGAGAAAAACGGGCAATCGAACCTGATCTCAAGGCATCACCATATGAAAAACCACCAGGCAAGACTACCAAATCACAATTATCAGGCAACTTGTCTGCTTTATGCCATACCAGTTCTACCGTGGCTCCAAGCATTTCATACGCGTATTTTGTATCATATTCACAATTTGTTCCCGGAAAGACTACAACCGCTATTTTCATTTCACTATCTCAACCGAATAATCTTCTATAACAGTATTAGCAAGCAATTCTTCACACATCTTTTCTACATCTTCTCTGGCTTTCTTCTCATCCTTTTCATCCAGTTGCAAAACAATTTGTTTACCGATTCTAACATCATCAACATTATTAAACTTCAATGCACTCAAAGCATGATGTACGGCCTTACCTTGTGGATCCAGAACACCGTTTTTCAAGGCGATATTTACTACTGCTTTCATCTTTATTTATCCTCTTTTATTCTTTTAAGTACTTCTTCATAAGCAACTTTTACATTTCCCAAGTTTTGTCTAAATCTGTCTTTATCCAATTTTTCATTGGTATCCATATCCCAAAAACGGCAGCTGTCTGGTGAAATTTCATCACTCAACAGTATCTCTCCATTTTGATCAACACCAAACTCTACTTTAAAGTCTACCAGATTTAAACGACGTGCAGCAAAAAAACCTTTTAACACATCATTAATCAATCTTCCTTTTTCTCGTAAAATATCCAATTTTTTAACATCATCGACCAAATCAAGAATCAAGCAGTGCTCATCATTGATCAAAGGATCATTCAAATCATCATCTTTATAATAAAATTCAACCAGCGTAAAAGGTAACACTGTTCCATCTTTTATCCCCAGTCTTTTAGAGAGTGATCCTGTAGCGACATTACGTACAACAACTTCAATAGGGATAATGTCAACTTTTTTGACTAATTGATGATTATCATCTATCGTTTCTACCAAATGCGTAGCAACACCATTTTCACTTAAAAGTGCAAAGAGGTTTGTACTGATTTGACAATTCAATGCACCTTTACCACTTTCACTGCCTTTTTTTTCAGCATTGAAAGCTGTTAAATCATCTTTAAACTCTGCAATCAGAAGTTGGGGATCTTCTGTTGTAAAAAGTTTTTTTGCTTTCCCTTCATAAAGCAGTTCATTTTTCTGCATCAGTTTCCTTTCTGTGTCAATTTTAATATTTTTAAGCTGTCTATAGCTGTTTTGAGTTGAATATCTTTCAAGATATCATCCTCGGAAATAACTTTTTTGTTTATTTTATCTTTTTCTTTTTTAAGAGTATCCCCGCTTAATTTTTGCAGTTCCCCTTCTAAGTGTTTTTTTAAGTCTTTTTCTTTAATCATAAACTCATTTTTTTCAACCGGTACAGCACCCGGGTACACTTCGATATCAGGAACAACACCTTTTGCCTGGATAGTCCGGCCGCTTGGAAGATAATATCTGGCAATAGTCAAACGAAGAGCCTCTTCATGTCCGATTGGCAATATCACTTGAACGCTTCCCTTTCCAAAAGTTTTTTCACCGATTAAAACAGCACGTTTATGATCCTGCAGTGCACCTGAAACAATTTCACTCGCACTGGCACTTCCGCCATTGACTAAAACCACAAGCGGTAAATCTTTGTATGTACCCGCCATCGTTGCATTGTAAATTTGATTTTCACTCTCTACTCTGCCTTTTTGTGTAACGATGACACCTTTATCTACAAAAAGATTAACAAGCCCGACTGCCTGATTGAGTAAACCGCCAGGATTATTTCTCAAATCCAATGCGACACCATCCGCTTTTGGATGTTTTTTCAAAGCTTTTGCTACACCATCTACGACTTTTTTATCAAAACTGCTGACCCGTATATAAAGCGTATTGCTGTTTTCTATTGTTTTTGTATAAACAGAATCAACTTTAATAATATCCCTGATGATATCAATCGTTAGCGGTTTGGGCGTATCTTTACGAACCACTGTCAGTGTAATCTTTGTTTTTGGTTTTCCCCGCATGATGTTGACTGCTTCATCAATTGTCATATTCAGCGTTGACTTGTCATTGATTTTGAGGATAATATCACCAGATTTGATACCTGCTTTGTCAGCTGGAGTGTCATCAATAGGAGAAATGACGGTCAAAGCACCTTCTCTCATCCCTACGGTGATGCCCAAACCACCAAATTCACCATTGGTTTGAATCTGCATATCTTTGTACTTTTTCATGTCCATAAAAGAAGAGTGCGCATCCAGATTTGACATCAAACCTTCCAATGATTTATCAACTATGCCCGTAATATTTGTATCATCAACATAATACTGTTCAATCGTCTGAATGACTTTAGTATACTTTGCCAAAGCTGCCAATCTATCCTGTGCAATCGCATGGGAACTTGGTGCTACTGCATTACTTTTTGCCAATACAGTTGAAGAGGCAAACAGTGATGCAGCCACAATAGTTGACAGAAAACCCAATGTCATATATCTTTTTTGTTTCATAAACATTTATCCTTAACATTAATTTATAATAGAGTGTTCTAAACATACGGACTTGTGAACAACTAGGTAGTCAAAGCTTTAGGAAATAAACACCCATGTTTAGAACGCTTAATCTATTCTAGTTAAAAATTTCGAAAAACCGTTAATATAGTCTTAATATAAGTTAAAAAAAATTTATTAGTGAAGTTTTTCTACACTTTTTCACTAAATCGTGATTTCCTTGATATCTGCCACATCCCTAAAAGCAAGATAAATAGCCAAGATCAGATTTTTACGATTTTGCTTGATTTTCTCATCATCAACATTCACCATCACATTGTCAAAAAATTGATCAATCTGTGGTTTCAGAGAAAAAAGTTTCACCAATCTATCATGATAACATTTCTCTTCATTGTCCGATACATTCGAATACACTGTAAACAGTTCTTTTTCAGCATCCAGACTTAACAAACTCTCCTCTATCATGACAGATCCATCAATATCCATATCTTTAATGATATTGGCTACCCTTTTAAAAGTGGACATATACGTTTTGAAATTGTCTTCATTGACCATTTTATCCAAAGCTTCTATCTTGGCGGCTATTTCACAGATATCACGCTCTCCTGTCTGCAATACTGCCTGTATGACAGAAGCATTGACAGAAAAATACTGGTTGATTCTTTCAAGAAAAAAGTTTTCAACCAAAGCAAGATCGATATTTTCATACGTGACAGAGAGGGATGCCAAATCTTTTTTGATATCAAAGGCAAATCCGCGATCCAGCACGATTTTAATGATACCGATTGCTGCCCTTCTCAAGGCAAAAGGATCTTTTGTACCTGTTGGAATCTGACCGATATTAAAGAGTGTCAATATAGAGTCAAGTTTATGACTCATAGCTACTATCGCCGAAAAATCACTCGAAGGCAGATCAGACTCTTCTCCATCCGGGAGGTACTGCTCTTTCAGTGCTCTGCAAAGGCGTTCATCTTCTCCTGCAGCCTGCGCATAGTAGTAACCCATCAGCCCCTGCAACTCTGTAAACTCATATACCATGTCTGTCAGTAAATCGGCTTTGGTCAATAAGACAGACTTGACTAAAAGTGCTTTGTCTTCACCGACTGATTCATTTAAGTAGTTGGCGATTTCGACTTCTCGTAGCGTCTTGTCATAAACCGTGCCGGCACCTTGCATAAAAGTGATATTTTTCAAGCCTTCTGTCTGTAAACCTGCTTTCAAATCATTTTCATAAAAGAAAAGACCATCACTTAATCTAGCATGTAAAACTTTTTCATTTCCTTTGATGATTTCACTGTAATCATCAGTAATAGCATTGGAAACAACAATAAATTTATTGGTCAGTTTACCATTTTCAAAAACAGCAAAATAACGCTGATGCTCTTTCATGGAAGTGATGATTACTTCAGGCGGCAGATCTAAAAACTTTTTGTCAAAACTGCCAAGCAGCGCATATGGATGTTCAGTGATTGCTACAACTTCAGCCAATAAATCGGCATCAATCTCTATCTTGTAAGGATGTGCCTTTTCAATAGATTCAAATTGTGACAGGATCATCTTTTCCCGTTCTTTGGGATAGAGTATGACGCCCGCTTTGTCCAGCTTACAAAAATAGTCACCGCTGCTTGTATAAGTGAAAGGATCATAGGTAATGGTTCTATGCCCATAACTTTTGTTGTCACTTTTGACACCGTATAGTGAAAAATCAATCACCTCATTATCAAGCATACAGCCGATAAAACGAATCGGTCTGATAAAATGCTTATTTTCATCTCCCCATCGCATGGACTTGCCAAAGTGTAGTTTTTCCAGCAAATCGCTTATCATGTCAGGCAACAATTTTCGGGCTTCCTGCCCTGCTTCTTCTTTTTGAAAATAAAGCACTGTTTTGCCATTTTTTTCTGTTTGACTGATGGCATCTATAGATACACCGCATTTTTTGGCAAAACCCAAAGCAGCGGGTGTGGGTTTACCTTCTTTATAAGCTATATCCAGAGGTGCACCAAAAAACTCCTGCAGGGTATCTGCCTGCTTGAGAGGAAATTCACGATGCCAAAACAAGAGTCTTCTGGGAGTATAAAAAAAGTCAAAATCACTCTCTAGCGCATATACCTGTAATATTGCCTGCCATTTTGTCTCTATGCTGGGAAGCTCTTTTAAAAAAGGAATTGCAGGAAGCTCTTCCACGCCAATTTCAATCAATAGCGATTTTTTCATCAAATTATGCCTTTTATAAATAGTAAAAGGATTTTATCGAAGATGTTGTAAAAGTTGTATGAAACAGTTCTGTGTTAAGAAGATGTGCTTATTCATCATCATGCATGTGACGATTTTTTGCCTGTGACTGCAGCATAAAACCACGCACCATAAATATCATAAACAGTACAAAAGCTGTGATCATGATAATATCAAATATCTCTTTCATTACAAACCTTAAATCTTTTTAAATGATTGTACAAAAAAGGAGATAAGATAGTGTTTATCTATCATGATAGTATAGTTACAGCTATCATGACAGGGCATATTGGATGGTTTTATACATGAGAAATACCCAAGAGGGTATTAATTATCAAAAACCAGATCAAAAGCAGATTTTCTCTCTTTTTCTTCCAGTATAATTGAAAAGTTTTGTATACGTTCTTCTATCAACTCTTTCGCAAAATCAGGAATGGTATTTAAGATGAGAAAGTGCATCTGTTTGTGCCGTGCGTTGATATAGATATTATCATATTCCCTGACAATTTTTTGGATGTTGTATGTTCCTATATCTGCATCAGCTTCATAGTGGTATGTCAATACGGAGAAAAAGACTTTTTTAGAGAGCAGTAAATTTATTTTATCATCAAAGCTCTCTTTTTTGTTGAGTACAATTTCATTGTCAACATCCAGATTGATCAATCTTTTGGAATAAAAGTTACTATTGAGATACATTTCTATCGACATCACAAAATCTTCCATCAAAAAATTTTTCTTAAAAAGCTTGTCGACACCTGCGATATTGGCCAGTAAAAGATCTTTTTGTCTAAGATAGTCATTGTCGGTAATTTCAAAAAATTTAGCTGCCAGTTTATTTTTGCGGATATACTCTAAAATACCTTTTTTCAATGTTTGATCTTCTTTGTTATATATGATGATATCCATCTCTTCTACAATAGACATCTCATCATCCGGCAAAAGATCGATAGTATAGTAATCCACCCCTTCAGAGCTTGAAAAGATATAATACTGTAATTTCTTAAGCTCATCATTGTCACTCATCAGCATGACTTGTATTTTACTCTCTTCATCATGGACAAAAGATGCGTGACTTTGCTGTTTCTTATCGTCTAATAATTCATCTTGCAAGGCGTGTAGTGTTGACATTTTTATTTCCTTCTTGTTGCGATTCATAAAATCTAATTTTGTTGTATTTTTTTTGATAGCAGTATTGATATAACTGTGATGTGTACTTTTTGAACTGTAGATATAGATGATTTTTTTCTGATATTGATTGACAATAACTTTTATTTTTTCCAAGGCTTTTTTATATTCTGCAGATTTCGTAAATTCTAAAAAATAATCTATTCGGTCAAAATATATCAAATCGCCTGAAAAGTTTTGCACTTTTTCTTCAAAAAGTTGAAAAAAGGTATCATCCATGTGATGCATCGTAGTTTTTAAAAATACAAAATCAACCCGATCCTGGTAGTTTTTGTAAATTTTTGTATTTATTTTCAGATGATTTAATTCACTTTTTACCAAAAGATAGTTTTGTGAAGTAAAAAAGAGTATATTTTGTTTCTCATCTTCCAGTAATGCCAAAGACAAAAAAGAGAGAGAACAATAATCTAAGCAATCAATCGCTATATGATTATCAACAAAGATTGTATTACTTTTCATACTTTCCTACTATATTTTAGATAAAAGTATATCGGCAGGGTATAGAAAATATTTATATTAAAAAGTGAAAAAAATGAAAGATGTTATTTAATTGCTGTATTAAACGTCAGTATTGTTCTTAGCAATTTGGATAATTTTGCTGTCTGCATTGTCTATTTTCAATAGATTGATAAAGCCTCTTTTATAGACACCAGAGTCTAAACCAATTTTATCACTGCGCATAAAAGGCTTGGAAAATGGGGTGTGCCCAAATATGACCGTATAATTTAATTTTTTTTCAGAAAAGAGAAATTTATCCCTGATCCAGTATATCAGTCCCTCTTTGGCCTGCTGATCCAAATCTCTTCCATCCGGATCGATGCCGGCATGAATAAAGAGATAATCGTACACCGTATCTAAATAATAAGGCTGTAGATTTTTCAAAAAGAGGATAAAATCATCAAAAAAAAGTTTATCATTTTTAAAAACATGGTTTAAACAATCTGTACTATTTTTAAAAAAACCATATTCATGGTAAGCATACTGATCATCATGCAGATAATAATCTTCATAAAAAACTTCATGATTCCCGCGTAAAAATATGATCTTTCGATCCTCTTCTTTTGCCCACCTGTCCAAGGCTATCAAATCTTTTAAAACAAGGTAGGAACCGGCATCTTTAAAGATTTGTCCATCAACACTCCCACTTTCACCGCGATCCATATAATCACCCAAAAAGATAATGGTACGGTTTTTTTCTACTTCATTTTTGATAAATTTTTCAACTTTTTGATAGATAGAGTGCACACCGTGTAAGTCAGGAACAACAAGATACTGATGTCTCTCTTTGGTAGCTGGGACACTGTGAAAGTAAGACTTTATATGTGATAGCATGCAACCTCATTTATGACTTTTTACATATTATAGCACCAAGTGGACGATTTAAAGCACGACTCACAACATTGCATTTGATTTTGAGGAGAAAAAAGATCGGATAGTTACTTTTTTCGCTCAGACATTCATAATTTCCCATTCCTTTTGAAATAATACAATCAGCACTGTCAAACAGTTGTTGCGCTTCACTTTGCATCTGCTCATAAATAATACCCGGTGTAGAAACACCACTATCTACAACTGTCGTCAGCTGATGTAGTCTGTCATTTTCCAAATCATTGAGTGTCAAATCATTGATAATAGGCTTTCCTCTGACAAAATAATACACTTCTATTTCTTGTAAAAGTTTTTTAAGATGATCAATATAGATAGCATCAAAAACATTTTCACCGGCATTGTCAGCTAAATAAACGACTTTCTTACTCTTTGAGAGGGTTTTTTTGAGCTGAGACGTATCATCTATAGCAAAATCAGTTTGCATCACTTTATCGACTTCATCATCCAAATCATACATCACCTCTGAAGCCAAATCAATCACATTGCCTACCACAGCAATTTTTGTGGCAGTCAAAAATGAATCTTCACTTTGGGCCAAAAAAGCTAGACATTTAGGTTCCAGTTTCTGCGCTTTTTGAATAGATTCTTCTTTTATTTTGGCATATAGATCTTCTTTATGCAGGAGTTTGGCAATATCTTCATAAAGAGGGGTAGCATTTGTAGGTGGTGTTTGAGAAAAAGAAAAGTCAGCGACATGTAAAGCAGCCAAATCCAGCACTTCTTTACTTTTGTTATCTTCCAATCCAAGCACTTTGGTCACACGAAGTGCCTGGTTGAAGATACAGGCGATACAGTCAGTAGCGATATTCACCTATTTTTTTGACCCGTTTTTCAGTGCATCTGCGATCAAAAATGAAAGTTCCAATGCCTGTGAAGCATTGAGTCTTGGATCACAATGGGTATGATAACGGGAAGAAAGATTTTCTTCTGTTATTGCCTGGGCGCCACCGATACACTCTGTGACGTCCTTACCTGTCATTTCAAGGTGCACACCACCCGCTACAGTTCCTTCACTGGCATGAATCTGCATAAAATTTGTCACTTCTCTTAATACATTGTCAAATTCACGTGTTTTAAAGTTATTGCCGGCTTTGATGGTATTACCGTGCATTGGGTCACAAGACCAGAGTACTTTTTTACCTTCTTTTTCTACAGCACGCAGCAATGCCGGCAAGTGATCACCCACTTTATCTGCACCCATACGTACTATGACATTGAGTTTTCCTGCTTCATTTTCAGGATTGATTGCATCAATGAGGCTCAAGAGATCTTCTGTTGTCGTAGTAGGCCCTGCTTTGATACCCACCGGATTTTCAACACCACGTAAGAACTCTACATGTGCCCCATCTACTTGACGTGTTCTGTCCCCGATCCAAAGCATATGCGCAGAGCAGTCATAGTATTTTCCTGAGAGACTGTCTGTTCGTGTCAATGCTTCTTCATAATTTAAAAGCAGTGCTTCATGAGACGTATATAGTACAGTTTGGTTCAAAGAAGGCATTGTATTGGAATTAATCCCGATCGCTTCCATAAAATCAAGCGCTTTTTCAATATCATTTGTCAGTTCATGATATCTTTTATTGGCCGCAGATCCTTTGGTAAAATCAAGATTCCATTGGTGTACCTGTCTTAGATCTGCATAGCCGCCTCTGGCAAAGGCACGGATAAGATTCTGTGTTGCAGCAGATTGATTATAAGCACTGAGCATTCTATAAGGATCCGGTTCTCTTGCCTCTTGGGTAAATTCGATACTATTGATGATATCACCACGGTAACTTGGCAGTTTTTCGCCATTTATCTCTTCAAAATCACTAGAGCGCGGTTTGGCAAACTGCCCGGCTATACGCCCTACTTTTACGACAGGTTTACCCCCGGCAAAAGTTAATGCGACAGACATTTGCAAAAATACTTTGAAAAAATCTTTGATATTATCCGCATTGAATTCGGAAAAACTCTCAGCACAATCACCACCCTGCAGTAAAAATGCTTTTCCTTCTGTCACATCTGCCAAATGTTTTTTCAGACTTCTTACCTCTTCTGCAAATACCAGCGGCGGGTAATCTTGTAACTTTTTTTCTACCTCTTTTAGTAGTGCTTGATCTTTATAAGTCGGTTGTTGGAGGATCGGTTTATCTCTCCAGCTCTTTAAATTCCAGTTACTCATCTACTTCTACCCTTAAATTTTTTGCATTATTATAGTGTTAAATTGATTTAAAATCAAATTATGACTATAATGTACCAAAATAAATTGAGGAATTGTAGATGATAGATATATTTTCAGTCGTATTGGTAGGTTCAGTGGTAACTTACTTTATGTACCAAAATATCAACAAAGTAACACAAAAGATAGAAGAAAAGACCAAAGACAACTCGCCGAGATATGCGATGTTTTCAGCTAAACTCCAAGAGTACATCAGGGCTTTGAAAAAAGATTTGGATAGTGATATTGAATGCTCTAACCCACGCTTTTGTCCTAATGAAAACTGTGATGAAAAAGCAGTCATGCGGGAATTAAATGATTTGATCAGAAAAGCCTCTTTTTATGAAACAGTACTTTCAAAGAACAAACCCAAAAAAGAGGTAGAACAGGATTTTATCACTATTTTAGAACGTCTCGAAGCTGTTATCAAAAGCAATTGTAAACATGGTAATGAAGAAGCAGAAAAACTAAAAGATGAAATCTTCGAAGAGTATCAACGGATATTGGCTTAAGCATGAGAAAAGTACCTTTTATAGACACAGATATTATTGAATTTTCGACCTTGGAATCTGACTGTGTCTATTTAAAAGGGAAAAATATGAAGATGGCATACAAATATATCAAAGATTGTTCACTCTCCTTAAGTTCCAAGTTGGTACAAAGAGGGTGGAGGCGTTTTGGTCATTATTATTCCCGTCCGGCCTGTGAAGGCTGCAATGAGTGTCTCAGTATGCGTATCAATGTAAACCAGTTTCAAATCAGCAAATCAGCACGCAGAGTCATCAAAAAAAATGAAAATACCAGGGTTTTAGTCCGCAAACCCTCTATCTCACCTGATCATCTGGCACTGTATGAAAAATATCACCATTATATGCAGCAGAAAAAAGGGTGGGAGTACTATCCTATTACAGCTGAATCTTATGCAGACTTATATGCTACAGGACATTCCAGCTATGGTTATGAAATTCTCTATATCAAAGATGAAAAACTCATCGGGGTGGATTTGGTTGATTTTCTTGAAGATGGCATCTCTGCAATATATTTTTATTATGATCCTGACTATGCACATTTAACATTGGGAAAATACTCTATTTATAAGCAAATTGAGATGGCAAAGATACGTGATCTGGAGTGGATCTATCTCGGTTATTATGTTAAGGATTGTGATAGTTTAAATTATAAAGAGCAGTACAAACCGCATGAAATTCTACTCAATAATCCTGCAGTAGATGAAGATACCATCTGGGTTGGCAGCACAGAAAAAATTTAGAAAAATTCTACCTCACACTCCTGGGAACTTTCCTCTCCTGCAAGCCACATATTGGTAATTGTTTCGATATCTCCGATAATTGACACATCTAATTGATTGAGTTTTTTATCACTTTGTGCCAATAACTCTTTTTGCCATTTACCCAAAATATACATAAAGGCTTCCAAAAATGTAAATATCTCTTTTGTTTGTGCACTGTTTTTAGGTAATGGCTCTATAGTCATGGCATGCGTAAAATCCATCATAGCCGCACTTAGAGCATCAAAACTCGAATACGCTCCTAAAATGGATGCATACCGTGTGAAAAGAGAAGATATTTTCTCTATCAAACTGTCATCACCACCAATAATAGCAATGATATTTGCATCTATCTCAGTATGCAGCTCCTGCAACTCGGTAAGATCTTCACAAATAAGCTCCTCTATTTGTGCATAATAGACATCCTCTTTCTCTCTCAGTGTATGCGTTTGCTCTGGTTGCATGCTTTTTTGCACTGCAGATTTTTCTCTATTGTCACTTTTGATTCCGATAGTATCGAGTAAACGCAGCAATTTTTCCTGTTCCAGGGTCTTTAACTGCAACTCTTCTTTTTGCTTTTCAAGTCTTTCATTCATCTCTTCTAGCTGCTGATAGTACTCTCTTACCAATTTTCTATCACTGATTGCCTGACAGATTTTATAGAGTTCTTGCGCTAAATTCTGCATGATTAAAGGTTTAAGCAAAAAGCTTGAAATCCCTATTTGTATTGCCTTTAGCAGATAAGTTGTTTCATTGTGGGCTGAGATACAGATGATAGCTTGTTCAGGTTCCAATTCCCGTATCCCTTCACTCATCTCCAGTCCATCAATATGCGGCATATTGATATCAGTGATCACCAAATCATAAGAAGAGCCATATTGATTGAGATAGGTTTTGTAATGATCGATACCATCAAGTCCGTCAACTGCTGTATCAACAGTTTTAAAAAAATTTTCAAGAACAAGAAGGGTACTTTCTCTCAAAGTTGCATTATCCTCAACATAGAGAATACGCATAGACTTTGTATATTCATGCACCAATTTATAATCAATCATACAGACTATCTCCTTTTGAAAACTCTAAACTATATCGGCTGTTTGGAAGATTTCTTTATGTATCAGAAGATGCTGCGTCTTTATTTTTACGTATGAAGGTAGGGATATCAAGATCATCCTGAGGCAGAGCTTGTGACATAGCGTTTATGAATGGTGCTGCTTCATCACTGGGTTCATCATGTTCTTCTGGCTCTAAAAACTGCTCTTTTTTTCCCAAACCTTTCAAAATAGTGGCAGCCTCATCAGAAGAGAGATACTCCATCTCAATCAGCGTATAGGCCATGCCTTCACAAAATCCTTTAAGATGATGCGTCTCTTTGCTCTCTTTGCTGTTTTTCAACAGATAAAAATGCTCTACCACATCAATAAGTGAGTTGATAAGCTTAATTTTTGTAAAATCATTCATTATACAATTATACCAAAGGCAGTTAAAAACTTCATGGCAAACAGGCAGATACTATATCAGGGCATATCCTACAATATCAACTATGAGATTATACATCCAAAGATAGAAGAAACTATCATCATCCTGCATGGCTGGGGCAGTAACAAAGAAGTCATGAAAAGTGCTTTTGGCAACTATTTTAAAGATCACAGGCATCTCTATATTGATATGCCGGGCTTTGGTAAAAGTCCAAACGAGACGGTATTGACCACCCATGATTATGCCGCTATCATGATACAATTTTTAGAAGAGCTGGATGTGCAGCCTGCTGTCGTATTTGGGCACTCCTTTGGCGGCAAAGTTGCCACCCTGCTCAATCCGGATCTGCTGGTCTTGCTCAGTTCTGCCGGTATTATAGTACCCAAGTCATTTAAAGTACGAGCAAAAATCAAACTTTTTAAACTCTTGAAACCTTTTGGTATCAGCAGCTTACGCCGTTTTTTTGTTTCCAAAGATGTTGAAGGTATGAGTGAAGCGATGTATAAAACATTCAAAAATGTCGTAGATGAAGACTTTTCAGCGCATTTTAGCCATTTTCAAAAAAAAGCTTTACTCTTTTGGGGAAAAGATGACAGTGCCACACCGCTTTTTACAGGTGAGAAGATAGCTGCATTGATACCTGAGAACTCTTTTTTCCCATTGGAGGGCGATCACTACTTTTTTTTAAAACATGCTGCTTTTATACAAGAGCAAATTTATAAGGAACTTCATGCAAAGCATTAAATTATTGACTCTCTTTTCACATATACTCTTTACCCTCACCCTGGGCTGGTATCTTATTACCAATCTGCAATGGTACAGTTATAAACTCGAACGGGTACTTTTCAAACACAAAAAAGTGCAGTGGCATATTTTTTATTTTGTTGTGCCGCTTTTTGCCTATTATATGATGTTTCATTTTGAAATGGGTCTTTATTTTTGGGTCTATTTTTATCTGGGGCTATTGCCAGCTTTATATCTATGGCAAAAAAAGATCGATAAAAAATTGGTTTACACACCCCGTGTCAAACGCTTTTTTCTCTTTTTGGCATTGGCCGTTATTTTTCAGGATATTCTCTGCCTGGTCAGTCAGCGCTGTCAGCTTGATGGTGTTTTTTTACCACTTGTTGCTGCAGTGGGTGCCAGCTATCTGTTTGAAAAATTTCTTTTTTTAAGTTTTAAAAAAGAGGCACAAAAAAAGCTCCACAGTATGAAAGATTTGCGTATCATCGCTATAACAGCCAGCTATGGTAAAACCAGTATCAAAAACTTTCTTTACCAAATCCTTTCTGCACAATTTGCAACCTATATGACACCCCGCTCTGTCAATACCCTGGGTGGGCTGGTACGGGATGTCAACGAAGAACTCCCGCTGCGTACCCAGATTTATATCGCGGAAGCAGGTGCAAGAGCAAGAGGTGATATCGATGAAATTGCACGTTTTTTAAATGAAGACTATGCTATCGTCGGCAGCATTGGTGCCCAGCATATCGAATATTTTAAAACCCTGCAAAACATCCGGGACACCAAAATGGAAATACTCAATTCCAACAAACTCAAAAAAGCTTTTGTACACGAAAGTGCTAACGTCAAACCAAATGAAAAAGTGACACTCTACGGAAACAATATATCAAATATCGAAGCAACATTGGAAGGCTTACACTTTGATCTTACTATCGATGGCAAAGAAGAATCTTTTCAAGCACCACTCCTGGGTGCCTTTCATGCTATCAACCTCACAGCGGCTATCATGATAGCCAGAGAACTGGGGCTGGAAATACCGCAAATCAAAAAAGCACTCTTAGGCTTAAAACAGGTAGAACATCGCTTACAAAAGATAGAAGCGGGAGGAAAACTCATCATTGATGACAGTTTTAATGGAAACTTTGAGGGGATGCGTGCTTCGTATGAACTGGTACGCCAATTTCCAGGACGCAAGATACTCATCACTCCAGGTATCATCGAAAGTGATGAAGCAAGTAACAGCAAACTTGCTCATATCATGGACAGCATTTTTGATACTGTGATCATTACCGGCAGTACCAATGCTGAGGTACTCTACCGTGAAATCAAAAAGGCAAAAAAACTGCTCTTAAAAGACAAATCACGCATGGAAGAGACGTTAAGCCAGCATACAGCCAGTGGAGATCTTATACTCTTCTCCAATGATGCCCCTACTTTCATATAAAGGTGCCCATATTTCCTTTTATGCTCTTTCACCACTCAGAACAGCAATCAGTGCTTTGTCTTCTACCCTCACCCAACTGCCATCTTGAAAATAAGACCAACCTTCCAAGTCATCATCATAGGTATAATATCTATTGATCAATGGTTCTTTTTTGGTGATTGTCTTTTGTTCTGCTGAGACCACCACCGAATTATCAGGCACATCTTTATAGACCACTGCATTGGCACCGATTCTGACATTGTTACCGATAGTCACTTTTCCGACTATTTTGGCACCAGCCCCGATATAACAATTATCACCGATAGTAGGTGCGCCCAAACCGTTGGAATCCGGCAGTGTGACAGAACCTATTGTAACCTGTTGAAAAATAATAGCATTTTTACCAACCTGGGTTGCCCCAGAGACAAATACACCTCTTTCACCGTGTGGCATACAGGGTTCACCGGCAAAATAACTACTTAGCGCGATATCTGCATTGTTTTCATACAGATACATTTTATACAATGTCGTATAGACTTTTCTTAACAATGGATTTTTTTCTTGTTGACACTTCTCTTTAATCGTCCAAAATGACCCAAAAGGTCGCATTAATAGTTTTGCAATCATTATCATCCTTGCTCTGTTTTCTATAGGGTACCTCTAAAATCCTAGGTACTCATAACATCACTAGCTTTTTTTTAGGCTAGGCACTCACTCGCAGGACTAGCCGTAGCTAATTCAAGAGTGTGTAACAACGCCTAAGGAAAAGCTAGTGATGCCCTTTGGGTGAGCTTTGAAAAAGCAATCTTCACAAAGATATTTTTTTATCTTAGCTTCGGCTAGGATTTCAAAAATCTCGATGCAAATCTTACCTTTTCAAAACCCATTATGAGTACCTAGGATTTTAGAGGTGCCCTATAATTATATCGGTAAAGCAAAGATTTAATGAAGCTTTCTGTATCATTATAATATTTTTTAATATAAATTTTTAGGAGTTATCATGATAGAAATGAAAAAATCAGGTTTGCTGTTTACAGTTTCATTGACAGCTTGGCTGCTTGGCGGCTGTGGCATTGACAACAAAGACAATAATATTGTAGGAGATGCCCAGTTGATCAGTATGACACCGCTTTTTGACATCAATGCATCCACGATGCAGCCAACGGTGACTGCTTTAACACAAAAAGCAGATGATCCCACCACTGTGGACGTCAATGAATCGACTCCCCCGCAACCTGCTTTTGGTATCAAAGGTTTCAGAATGGTCTATAAAACACACAATCTCAAAGGTGAAGAGATCAATGTCTCAGGACTGGTTACCATACCAGTGCCCAGCCAAACTATACTTGCGGGTTTAGCTGCAAAGCATCAAGACTACTCTATGTCTATCGTCAGTGATCAGCACGGAACAATTTTCCCTGATAACGAGGCTCCTACTACAGAAGTCATTATGACGCACAAGCCCAGTGCAACAGGTACACTTTTTTCTGCTGTGGCAGGATTCATTACAGTGCAGCCTGATTTGATCGGTTATGGTGAATCAAAAACAACTACACATCCCTACTTTATAGAAAAAGAGTCTGCCTCACCTGTCATTGATATGATCAAAGCGACACTTGCATTTGGAACAGACAGCAATTTGCCTTTAAACGGGCAAGTCTATCTTACAGGTTATTCTGAAGGCGGCTATGTGACACTGGCGGCAGCTAAAGAGATTGAAGCCAACCAGCCAGATATCCACCTCGCGGGCGTAGCACCCATGTCCGGACCGTACGATTTGAACTTGACCGGTATGGGTGTAGTCAGCCAAGACAGCATGGCAAGACCAGACTTTATCGGTGGTATCATCAACTCATATGCCAAAACATATGACTATAATTTAAGTGAAATCCTGGCTACGCCGTATGACACTATACTGCCTACTTTATATGATGCAGCAGATTTGACAAAAACCAAAGAATTTATCCAGGCACAATTAACCAACTCAATTGCAGACTTTTTCGTACCTGCTTTTAGAGGTGATTTCCTGACTAATGCCAACAATGCATTAAGAGTTGACTTTGTTAACAACAGTGTAGATGATTATACGCCAACAACACCGACACAGTTGTATTACTGTTCTGGTGATACTATTATCGACCCGCGTCTGGCACTTGCTGCAAGTGCCAAAATGGGTGTTCCCGCTATAGATATCAGCCCGTCACTCGATCATGTACCCTGTGCCCAGCCTGCCTATGCTACCGTGGCTGCATGGTTTGTAGAATTAAGGAGTAAATAATGACAAACATCATATACAAAACAACCGCCCTCTCATTGCTAACATCTTCCATGCTCTTTGCCAGTGGATACAGACTGCCCGAATCATCTATGAATGCTACGGCACTTGCTGCAGCTTATGTTGCCAATGCACATGGTGCTGACACAGCTTATTATAACCCGGCCAATATGGTTTTCAATGACAATGCCAACCAAATTGAAGGAGATTTGACCTATATCAATTTAAGTAAAATCACTTATACAGACAGCCAGGCAGCAAGAGCTGCGCTGTTAAACTCACAATCAGGGGCAGAAAATCTTTTTGCTCCTTCTTTTTTCTATACATCGAAAGATTACGACGGGATCCGTTATGGTTTTTCAATGACAGTTCCAGGGGGACTGAGTAAAAAATGGGGATCAGCTTTTGCAAAGCTTTTTGCAGAAGAGTTCACACTTAAAATTATCGAATTCAATCCTGTCATGGCCTACAAGGTGAATGATCAATTTTCCATTGGTGGTGGTTTGAGAATGATATACAGTGAAGGAATAGTTAAAAGTGACGGAACGACGATCACAGCACTTTCAGGCGGACTCATCAATAAACCTGCAGGTCGTGACATGGAAGCAGATACGATAGAATACGGCTACAATCTGGCACTTACCTATAAACCTGTTTCCCCACTCACTATCGCAGCAACATACCGCTCAAATGTAGATATCAATGAAGAAGGCAATGCCAAACTCTATCTCAGCGGGACAAAACTCTATGACGGCGGAGCCAGTGTAGAAGTACCGCTACCTGCTGTAGCAGCACTGGCACTCTCTTATGATTTTGATGGAACCGTTCTTGAACTCGAATATGACAGAACTTTCTGGTCCACTTATAAAACACTTGATTTTCAATTTAAAGACACAGTACCTTTGGCTTTACAGGCTGCATTTGATGCACCAAAGCAGAGAAATTGGCAGGATACCAATGCATTTAGAGTCGGTATCACGCATCAAGTCAATAAAAAACTAACCATCATGGGTGCTGTAGCAGTGGATGAAAACCCGGCACCTGAGGAAAATATCGGATTTGAACTGCCTGATTCTGATGCAACACTCTTCTCTGGAGGAGTACGCTACAAATACAGTGATGCCATAGAAATCGGAGCCAGTATCCTCTATGACAGTAAAGATGAAAGACGCGTACAAAATGCAGAGATAGACGGCACATTCAAAGATGCTGCCGCCCTGCTCATCAGCACGGGAATATCGTACAAATTTTAGTATTAAAAAAAGCCTAAAGGGATTTGCTCTTTAGGCTTTTTTATACACCCAACAATTTTTCCAATGTTTTGACCTCTTTACACGCCCCATCCAAATCAGAAAATCCCCAATCCACCAAAATAGTATCAACCCCTGCTCTTTTTGCGGCTTCTTTGTCTTTTAATGAGTCTCCTATCATCAGTGCATTTTCTGGTATTTCATCAAAATGTAATAGAATTTTTTTTATCATTTCAGGATGAGGTTTGGAGGCTTGCACATCATCAGCACACACTACAATATCAAAATAATGTTCAATCTCCAGATGCTGTAAAATCTGTAATGCAGATTCTCTGTATGCATTCGTAGCCAAAGAGAGCTGGTATTTTTGTGAAACTTTATCCAGGAAACTTTTTACATCTGGATACAAAGCAACTTCCCTATCATGATAAAGTGTATAATACTCCTGAAACCATACAATGTGCCGCTGTTCAAAAGCTTCTACCTCATAGAAATAACGTGGTGAATCTGTCTGCATGTCATTGACAGCAAATAAAATTTTTTCTTCTTCCATCGCTTCCAGACCTAATTTACTGCGTACATAATTGATAGAATTGACTATCACTTTGGATGAATCAATCAAAGTACCATCCATATCAAAGATCAGTGTTCTTTTTACATCCGACATTTAACCGCCTCATTCATCAGAATTTTTGCCATTTCTTCACTTTGATTCACAATGTGTTTGATATGCAAATCTTTGATAATAGCTGCATGAGAAGCATTGCGTACTTTAACTATACTGTTGATATCAGCATCAAATGAAGCGATATTTTCACAAATAAGGCGTAATTTTTTCGCATTGTCTACCGCTATCATGATAGCAAGACACTCATTTACATTGACAGCATCCAGGACAGATTTTTGTGCAGCATTTGCAAGCAATATGGGCTGTCCCTCTGATCGGCCCAGTTCTACCAGTTTCATATCATGTTCCAATATCACATAATAAAGATGCAGCTGTTTAAATTTTTTAGCCAGTTTCTGTCCCAAATCACCATAGCCGCAAATAATCAAATGATCATGATAGCCACTTGACTCTATTGACTCCATTTTGAGTTCCGGTTCCACAAAGAGCGGATCAACGATTTTTTTAATATTTTTTAAAACAAACGGGGTTATAATCATCGATAATACAACCACCATAATGAGGGTTTGATTCGTTCCTTTATCAATGAGATGATTGCTAAAAGCCAAAGAGAAGATAGCCAGAGAAAACTCGCCGATTTGAAAAAGTGCCAAAGCAGTTTTCATCGCTGTTCTTTTTTGTATAAACGGCAGCAAGGTAGAAAAAAGGATCACTCCCTTCAGCAACATCACTACAATCAATAACAAAGCAATAATACCGGCATTGTCCCAAGCTGTCACCAGATCTATCTGCATCCCGATACTGACAAAAAAGACTCCCAGCAAGATATCACGAAAAGGCACCAGATCTGCTTCAATACGGTATCTAAACTTCGTTTCAGCGATCGTCATACCGGCCAAAAAAGCACCCAAAGAGAGTGAAAAGCCAAAAAGATCTGCAATCATGGCTGATGCAACCACTATCAACAATACAGAGATCAAGAAAATCTCTTCTGAGTCACTATGAATAATCCATTCAAAAAAACGTTCAATAAATATTTTACCAATGACAAAGATCACCAAAAAAACCAGTATTGCCGAAATCATAGTCTTGAAAAGTAGATAGCTGATAGACTGATCCTGGTTGGTAAAGATAGAAATCATCAACAATATAGGAATCACAGCCAAATCCTGAAAGAGTAATACACCCAGCGTCACACGCCCGTACCCGCTGTGAATGGCACTATTTTCATTTAAAACTTTTAAGACAATGGCTGTTGATGAAAGCGAAAGGGCAAATCCCACTACAATAGCGCTTTTTAGCTCCATAGAAGCGACAAAATAAGCCAAAATTGTAAAAACAACACCTGATAAAAATACTTGTAAAAAGCCATAAAGAAAGACTTCTTTTTTCATAGATTTCAAGTGATTCATAGAAAATTCAAGTCCGATAGTAAACATCAAAAAAACGATACCAAATTCAGCAATGTGTTCTAATGATTCGCTATTGACATCCTGCAGGTGAAATATATAAGTAATGGCCAGGCCTGAAAATATATAGCCGATAATCGTTGGCAATCCAACTTTTTTCAAAAAAACATTTAAAATTGTTGCAATCAAAATAGTGGCTAAAAATAAGACTAAAAGATGTTCCATGCATACTCCCTATAAGTGGTACTATTTTAGCATAAAGAGTTAAAGATAAAAATTATCTTTATCATGATAAACTTAAAAATATAAGAAAAACAAATCTCTTTTCTCAATTAGAACAGCTATAAGGATATCCATGAAATTGCTCATACTCACTTTCTTGTTGCTCTCCCAGCTCTTAGCTGATGCAATCCCCCAGGATAAAAAACTGCTGTTAGTCTATACCGTGATGCAAGGGTGCCCCTGGTGTCATAAAATGGACCGCGAGATCATCGATGATCCCGCCACAAGAAAGATATTGCAAAAGCAGTATATCATACTCAAGATAGTCAGAGAAAGCGGTGATATGCCACTTTTTTTAAAACCGGTCTATTTTCCTACAACCTATATACTCTCCGCTGATGGCAATACCATTTTGGAAGAGTTTCCCGGATATATGCAGAAAAAACGTTTTTTGGAGTATCTTGATGATCTCTATCAACTCGAATCAGAATCCAAGTAAAAGGTTTTAACCAACATTTTGGTAATATGACGCAAAATTTTGCCTAAAGGTACCAAAATATGAGCGACAAAAGTACGAATTATGATCCAAAAGCTGTTGAAGACAGCTACTACAGCATCTGGGAAGAGAGAGGTTATTTTGAGATAGACGGTAATAAATCTATCCAGGAAGAGGGAAAAAACTTCTCTATCATGATGCCACCTCCCAATGTTACCGGATCACTGCACATCGGGCATGCACTGACCTTCACACTACAAGATATCATGACACGTTACAAGCGGATGGACGGATATCGCACACTGTGGCAGCCGGGTTTGGACCATGCCGGTATCGCAACCCAAAATGTAGTTGAAAAACAACTCCTCTCTCAGGGTACAAGCAAAGAAGAGATCGGACGTGAAGCATTTTTGGAAAAGGTTTGGGAATGGAAAGAGATCAGTGGAGGAGCGATCTTTCATCAGATGCGTCGGCTTGGTGCCAGTCCAGCCTGGAGCCGTGAACGCTTTACGATGGATGACGGACTGAAAAATGCTGTCAAAAAGATCTTTATCAAACTCTATAATGATGGGCTTATCGTCAGAGACAACTACATGGTCAACTGGTGTACCCATGATGGTGCACTCAGTGATATTGAAGTTGAGCATGAAGATGTCAATGGCAAGTTTTATCATGTCAAATATCCGCTGGCTGATGGCAGTGGTGAAATCATTGTCGCCACCACCAGACCGGAAACTTATTTTGGAGACAGTGCGGTCATGGTACACCCCGAGGATGAAAGATATAAAGCCTTGGTTGGAAAAAGTGTCAAACTTCCACTCATAGACCGAACCATCAAAATCATCACCGATGAACATGTTGATATGGATTTTGGAACAGGTCTTGTCAAGGTAACACCGGCACATGATCCAAATGATTATGAAGTTGGCAAACGACACAATCTGGAATTTATCACCTGTTTTGATGAAAAAGGTTATCTCAACGACCAGTGTGGTGAATTTGAGGGATTGGAGCGTCTGGAAGCACGGGATCAAATTGTACATAAGCTGACACAAGAAGGTTTTATCGACAAAATAGAAGATCACATGCATCAGGTAGGACACTGTTACCGCTGCCACAATGTCGTTGAACCCTATATCTCCAAACAGTGGTTTGTTAAAAAAGAGATTGCTGATGAAGCCATTGCCAAGGTCAATGCCGGTGAAACAAAGTTTTACCCACCGCACTGGATTAACTCTTTTAATGCATGGATGAGTGAATTACGAGACTGGTGTATCTCCAGACAACTCTGGTGGGGTCATCAAATCCCTGTCTTTTACTGTCAGGATTGTGGTTATGAATTTGCCAGTAAAGAAGAGCATCCATCTTCCTGTCCACAGTGCCACAGCACGAACCTTAAGCAGGATCCAGATGTCCTGGATACCTGGTTTAGTTCAGGACTCTGGCCATTTTCAACACTGGGCTGGGGCAACGGGGACTTTGGCAAAGGAACACTCTGGAATGAAGATGACTTAAAAGATTTTTATCCCAACACCATGTTGATTACAGGATTTGATATACTTTTTTTCTGGGTTGCCAGGATGATGTTCATGGGTGTAACAGAAAAAAAAGAAGTCCCTTTTAAAGATGTCTATCTGCACGCACTGGTACGTGATGAACATGGCGCAAAAATGAGTAAGTCAAAAGGTAATGTCATTGATCCTTTGGATATGATCGAAGAATTTTCAGCTGACACCCTGCGTTTTACACTCGCTGCACTGGCAGTACAGGGACGCGATATCAAGCTGAGTGTTGATAAACTGGGGCAATATAGAAACTTCACCAACAAACTCTACAATGCTTCGCGATTTTTGCTGATGCATGCCGATTCATTTGAGGATCTTGCATCAAAAGAGATAAAAACAGATCTTGGTCGCTATATCCTAAGCCGTTATCATGCTACAACAGAAAGTGTCAGAGAAAATATTGATGCCTATCGTTTCAATGATGCCGCAATGGATATCTACCGATTTTTCTGGGGAGAATTCTGTGACTGGGGTATTGAGCTGAGTAAAGCAGACAAAGAGAGCATTGCTGAATTAGGCAGTATCTATAAAGAGAGTCTAAAACTCATCCACCCTTTCATGCCATATATCTCAGAATACCTCTATCATACGCTCAATGGCACTACACTAGAAAAGAGTGAATCTATCATGATAAAAAGGTTTCCTACTGACACAAGCCGAGACAAAGAGATAGAAACACAGTTTGCACTGATACAGGAAGCGATTATTGGAATCAGACGGGCAAAAGCCACACTTGATCTGCCAAGTTCAGCCGTGGACACCATCTCTATCAAATTAAACAGTGATGTTGATTTAACCGCAAGCAGTCAATATATCTCCAAATTAACCAAAGTAGAACATATCCATTTTGTGCACCAAAAGATAGAAAACGCCGTAGCTGATGTCAGTGACAATATGGAGGTCTATATCTCACTCGAAGGTATCGATATCCAGCCCATCATTGACAGGCTCAATGCACAAAAAATAAAACTGGAAAAAGAGTTGGGCAAATTAAACGGTATGCTAAGCAATGAAAAATTTGTCGCCAATGCACCGGCAGATGTACTCTCCAAGAACAGGGCACAACTTGACAATGCCAAAGTCAAACTGGAAAAAGTAGAGAGTGAATTAAAAAGTCTATCATGATAGCAACCAGCGCTAAAGAAAATTAGCGCTGGAAAATAGACTCGCTTACCTTATGCTGTAAAGTTAGGAATACGAATCATTTGTCCCGGATATATCAAATCCGCATCTTTGATGACTTCTTTGTTAGCTGCTACAATTTCAGGATAACGTGAACCGTCTTTGTAGTATATGTCAGCGACTCTCCAGAGTGTATCACCTTTTTGAATCTCATAATAGATATCATGAATTTCCGCACTGTCATCTTCGAGGGAAACATCTTCAACATTGACTTTTGAAATACCTTCTATATTACCGGCGATCAATGCTGCTTTTGCACGATCTTCAGCATTTTTGGCATTACCTTTGATGGTCACAGTATCACCTTCTACCGCGACATCCAGATTGTCTATCGGCATCGTATCCTGATGTGCTTCGATCTCTTTTTTGACGACTTCATTGTCATCACCTTTACCCAGTAATTTTTTACCGGCATCTTTGAAAAAATCCATAAAACCCATAATAACTCCTTATAAAATGTGTACTATCTATTATAGTCTTCTTTACTAAAAATAAGTTGATGTGCCCTTTATTTTTTCGGTCTAAACGCTTTGATCACTTTTTCATCACAAACCATGAAAGGTCCTTCTATCAAATCGATACAGTATGGCACAGCCGGGAAAACAGCATCCAGACACTCTCGGATTGATTTTGGTTTACCAGGAAGATTGATGATAAGGCTTTTGTTTCTGATTCCGGCACTTTGACGTGATAAAATGGCAGTCGGTACATACTGTAAACTGACCTGCCGCATCAACTCTCCAAAACCAGGCAGCATTTTCTGGCAAACATTTTCCGTCGCTTCCGGTGTGACATCACGCAGTGAAGGCCCTGTTCCACCTGTTGTTACGATCAGGGCACAACCCATCTTTTCGAGTTCAATCAGAGTTTTTTCAATGAGATCCTGCTCATCCGGAATACAACGATATATTTCTTCAAAATCATTTTCCAGATAAGCCTTCATGGTTTCAATGATTGCCATACCTGATATATCTTCATAAATTCCCTGACTTGCCCTATCTGAAGCTGTGACTATACCTATCTTAATTTTATCCATTTTTATCCTTTTGTAATATATGTCCTGCATTTTTAAGCGTATACACTGTCGCAAATTCTTTAAAAAATATTTTTGCTTTCTTGGCATCAATAATTTTATCTTCTTCTCCCAGATAAACATCAATCATAACACCCCTATCCAGCAGTGTTTGCAGTTTCTCTTTTGACCAGTGAAAATTGAGTAACTTACCTAGATTATCTACACTGTCATCATGATAAAATCTGCTTAAATCTTTCTGACTGGGATATGCTGCATTTTTTAAAAAATTTTTTACATACTGTGCTTGATCTTTTTTAAAATAAAGCAACTGCATTCTTTTGTATGTATTTTCTGCTGCATGAAAAAATGCAGGTGAAAAAAGCTGTAGTCTGTCAATGCGCCTAGTGGAGTTGACAGTATATTCAAATGCTTCAATGGCTCCCAAACTAAAGCCGCTGACACAAAAATCACTTTTGCATAAAAAATCTTCAAACAGTACAGCTTCTCCATGTAAACAAAAACCGCTAAAGAAAAGCATCTACCACACTTTTTAATTCTTCTTTAGTCATACTTTCTTTCTCTAGCAATACTGTCTCAACCGCTTTCACCGCATCTTTCATTTTAAATAAAAAAGCTTCTACATCTTCGATTGCTTCATCCAGGATATTGGCACTTTCCATACCCGAAGCCAATATACCTTCACCCATAGCATAACGCTCAACCATCTCAGACGCAACTATTTTTGCTTTTGTCACATCTTCACTGGCATTGGTAAATGTCTCTTCATAAAAGATATTGGTTGCAATCATGCCAGAAAGATAGAGTTTGATTTTGGATAACATTTGTGAACGTGATTCAATTTCTCTTTCTACATCTTTAAATGCACTGCCAATGATACTGACTCGGTCAAAATCAATCTCATACCAATAGGCACAGAGTGCTTTGGCTGCCTGGTAAGTTGCCTGAATTTTCTTCTCTTCGTTAGAATAAGAAAGTACTTTCCTTTTTCCAAGCAGTACTTTATCTTTGACATCCAGAAAATCTTTTTTGGAAATTTTATCTGCTTTTCGCCTCAAAGCATGAATAGCTGCTTCATTGACAAAAGTGGCCAAAGCCGCCCCTGAAAAGCCAACTGACATCTTTGCAATATCCAGATATTTGATATTGTGAGATTTGCCTTTAAGATGTACTTTGAGTATCTCTTTTCGCTCTTCGATATTAGGCAGTGAAATAAAGACACGCCTGTCAAAACGCCCAGAACGCAACAAAGCTTCATCCAGCACATCGATTTGATTGGTTGCAGCAATCACAACTACATTGCTATTGTCTTCAAATCCATCCATCTCTGTTAAAAGTTGATTGAGGGTGGCATCACGCTCATCATTATGACTCATACCACCCCGAACACGCCCAACGGCATCAATTTCATCGATAAAGACAATCGAAGGTGCCATATTTTTGGCAGTGGCAAAAAGATCACGCACCCTTTTGGCACCCATTCCAACATAGATTTGGACAAAAGAAGCACCGCTTTGATAGAAAAATGGTACTTTGGCTTCACCGGCTACTGCTTTTGCTATCAATGTTTTTCCCACCCCGGGCGGGCCCACCAGCAACACACCCCGAGGCAGAGTAATGCCAAACTCCTGATATTTTTGAGGGTTTTTTAAAAAATCTACTACTTCAGCCAACTCTTCCTTCACATCTTCAATGCCGGCAACATCTTTAAAGGTTACAGCTGAAGTCTTGGCTTGCATTTTTTTATAAAATGCATTTTCATGCGGAGCCAGGGCATTTTGTTTAGGGGGTTCTGCAGACTCTTCTTTCTCTTTTTTACCAAAAAAAAGCAAAAGCAGTGCCAGTGCAAAAAAAAGTAAAAAGAAAAATATCTCTTCACTGTAACTGTTTTTCTCTTCGATACTGACTGGCACTTTGTCCAACAGTTTTTCCAAATCAACACCGTCTATAATGATCGAATATGTTCCCTCATCGGTTTTTAATATGACATTTCGATCAACAATTTTAGCAGATTTAAAAAGATTTTCCTCTAAAAAATGCTGATAAGTAGGCAGATCAATAGCCAATATATTCTCTCTCAGATAAACAATAGCAGAAAGTGCGATCAGCAGTATAAATGTCAGCAGAGGAATATGCTTTTTTGCATTAAAGCGAAGCATAGTTTGCATCCTCCTGCACACTGTAATCCTCGATATTGACCCACTCTTTTTCTAGCTGTAAATCACTTTTAATATGGACTTTATTGTAAAATTGGTCATATCCGCTCTGATAGCCATTTTTATTCTCTTCTACCAACACCAATAAAGGCGACTGCTGTTTTGATCTAAAAAGAAAATTATTTTCCTGCACAATACTTTCTAAAATTTTCAAACGCTCTTTTGCCACACTTTTATTGATATTGTCTTTCAGTGTGGCAGCATGTGTACCATCACGTTTACTATAGGTAAATCCATGTAAATGGGTGATAGGAAAGGTCTTGAAATTTTCCAGTGCCTCCTCCCACAATGCTGCACTTTCACCCGGATGCCCGACGATAAAATCAGTCCCCAATGAAAAGCCCTTCTGGGCAATCATCTCAAAAAGTACTCTATCATCTTTCAAAAAGCTCCGTCGTCGCATGATACGCAGCATCGCTTCACTGGTATGCTGCAGAGCAATATGCAGATGCTTTTCCAGCCATGGTTCTGTTAACAATTCTTTAAAAGCATCATCAATTTGAACCGGTTCCAGTGAACCCAGTCGAATACGCTTGACACCGGGAATCAACGATATTTTTTTTAATAAAGTCGCAATAGAGCTGTTTTTATCTTTACCATAACTCCCCAGATTGGTCCCCGTTAGGACAAATTCCCCAAAACCATTGGCCGCAAGATTAGTGATTTGAGAGAGAATTTTTGCTTCATCCTGGCTTCTTGCATCTCCCCGTACAAAAGGGATGATGCAGTAAGAACAGCGAAAATCACAGCCTTCCTGTATCTTGATAAAGGCTTTGGTTTTACTGGAAAAATCTTCAACAATATTCTCATCTACACTTTGCAGATCGCCTATTGCGGCAAAACGTTTCTCTTTTAAAAGCAGTGCATTGATATTTTTCTTTTCAGAGTGTCCAAAATATCCAAATATTTTATTATCATGATAGAGAGATTCTCCTTTACTGATAGCGCCACAACCGGCTAAAATTACTTTTTTATTCTGCCGATTCAATCCATTGATATAACTTCGTGCACTACTGTCTGCACTGTTTGTTACGGTACAGGAATTGACCACTACGATATCCGCTTCCGCTTCAGAGTCCACGATCTCAAAATCTTTCAAATTCTGTATCATTACAGCAGAATCATAAATATTGGTCCTGCAGCCAAAAGTTTTAAGAAATACTTTCTTCATCTTCTTCCTTTGGCAATACGATGGTTGCATCTCTTTTGAGATTGAGTATCTGTGTATCGTAGGCTATCTTGATATCAGGTTCTGTATTGATCTCATCCAGTATATTGGCAGAGATATTGGAACGAAGAGTCAATGTTGCATAGGAATTTGTCATATACCAGCAACTGACCCGGATACCTGATTTTTCGATAAATGTATAGATACGTGGCTCAACATTGATATTTTTCAAACTGTATTGATTTCTGAGAGAATTGAGTTGTTTTCGGGATATATCTGTATAACCTTTTGAATATTTTTTCACGATTTCTCTGACAATGTGTGTTGCTTTTTTATGGTTGGAATCAAAGGTTATCATGATATCAATACCATCCCAGACTGTCTTGATTTTCCCATGTGTATAATTGGCAAGTAATTCAGTAAAAATATAGTTATTTGGAATAAAGATAATGCGCCCGGCTCTTCTGTTTTCAGTATAAGTTGTCAAGGTAATATCTTCCAAAATGGTCATACGAAGAAAAGAGATATCCACAATATCACCGACATAAGAGTGTGCCCCTTTATACACTTTGACCCGATCCCCGACATGAAAACTTCCGCCAAATACAATTACCAGCCATCCCAGTGAACTCATAAAAAGATCTTTCATCGCAATGGCGATACCGGCAGAGGCAAAACCCAGTACGGTGATGAGATACGTGGCATTTTCTAAAAAGGAAAAAAGCAATACCAGCGCGATTAAAATGAGATTGGAAAAATTGATAATCTTATGCGCCATATAATAACGCTCATTGTCACTGATGGTTCTTTTTGCAAAGTATTTCAATATAAATGAAAAGAGCAGAATAACAAGAATGATAATCGCAATATTAAAGAGCTTTTTCATCTGTTCCTTGATACTGTTTGTTGTTTGAATGATAGAATCATCCAGTTTCTGTTGATAGATTTTATTGGTAGTAGAGGCTAGATCATACGTCGTAATCACATCTGCGAGCTGGCTTTGCAGCAATTGCATCTTCTCTTTTTCATACTCAGGTTTAAATATTTTCTGTAAAGCATGCAGCGTGCGTTCCTTATCTTCCAAAGCATGAATCAGACTAGATAATGATTTTAATTTTTTGGCATACTCCTCTTTGGCATTTTTCAGCAGTTTTACATAGGTAAATCCACTAAATATATCAAATGGAGATGTGATCTCCGGTGATTTGGGTATATCATCCGGTTTGGTCAATTCTAAAAAAGGGGCATCTTTAAAATCCCCCAGTAAATCAAGCTGGTTTTCCAAAGATTTATACTGTATAGTAAGCTCTGCAACATTTTTTTTGTGACGCAGACTTTTTTCTTTTTTTATTTCTGCTTTGAGCTTATTAAGATGCTTTTCAATCGCCAGATATGTTTGATGATTATTGTATTTTGCGTACATAACATTTTTTTTGAGTTGGTTATCAATACTCTCTAAACTGTCTGTCAACTGTTTTACCTCGTCGCGTTTTTGCTGAATCAATTTGATGTTTTTTGCTATCGTCTCTTCTGAAGGCTGCGTACTTTGGTTTTCATCAGCACCAAAAAGTGAGAGAGCAAACAATAAGTATCCGAGATAGAAAAAACTTTTCACGCAACTTCTCCATCTTCACCACAACGGCTTAATACATCTAAAACCGTTTTTTTTGCGACATCCTCTATCATGATAAAGTTTCCCAATCCTTGTGGCAAGATAAATTTTATCGTGGCATTATAGGTTTTTTTATCCAGGAAAAATCCTTCATAAAACTTTTCAACATCACGGATATGGTAGCGTGTAGGCAAGTGATACTGATGCAGGAGTGCTTCTACTCTTTTGACTTCTTCTTTGGTAAAATAACCTAAACTTAAAGCAAGCATGTTGGCCATATGCATGCCTATGGAAACAGCTTCACCATGGAGATATCGGCTGTAGCCTGTTTCATTTTCTATCACGTGTGCAAAAGTATGACCATAGTTTAACACCGCACGCAGTCCCTGCTCTTTTTCATCCTGTGAAACAACCCAGGCTTTGGTTTCAAGACTTTTTTTGATGGCTTCTGCCAGATGAGCCTTGACATGTAAATCACTCTTTTCCAACCAGGAAAAAAATGTTTTGTCAAAAGTGACTGCCATCTTCACAATCTCGGCTATACCCGCGCCAAATTCGCGCTGTGGCAATGTCTCTAAAAAACTACTTTCAATATAAACTGCTTTTGGCTGATGGAAGGCGCCAATCAGGTTTTTACCATAGGCATTGTTGATGCCTGTTTTTCCTCCGACACTCGCATCAACCTGGGATAGCAGTGTGGTAGGAATTTGGACAAAATCAATCCCCCGTTGAAATATGGATGCAACAAAACCGGTCATATCACCGATGACACCTCCGCCAAAAGCAATCAAAAGAGACTTTCTGTCCAATCTGTGATTAAATAAATTTTCAAGAATAAAATCAACACTTTTTTGATTTTTAAAAGACTCTCCATCAGCTACTGTGATGATATACACTTCTTTGGCTTCCAAAAGTGAAAGCAATCTTTTTAGATGCAGACCGGCTACTTTAGGATTGGTGATAATTGCCACTTTTGTATCAAATTTAAGCGATGAGAGTTCATTGATATAAACGGTATAATCATGGCTTGTTTTTTGGTTAAAATTGATTGCAACTTTCATCTTCCATCCTTAACGCGAAATAAGCAATATTATATCCATAAAATGCTTTAGAAGCGTGCCGGTATCTAATCTTCTGAGGGCAGAAAAATCTGGTAATTATCCGAGAATTGAAAATAAAGTCTATTGATGTTTTTCGTAAAGAAAGAGAAGATACTTTTTTCCTGTATATTGGCATCAAAAGGCAGGAATTGTAAGAAATTTTGCCTGCTGCCCAACTCTCTTATCGGGTTTCTTCTTGTTTTCACTACTTTTACTTTTTCCTGAAACAATTTGGAGAGATTTTCAAAATGTTCTATCACTTTGAGGCTCTCATCATGATCATCACCCTCAAATTCCAAAATAGAGATATCCAGTTTAAACTGGGAAGAGACATCAAAGATAATCGAGGAAATAGTTTCAATTTTTTCACTTTCACTACTGATAACAACTGACTCTTTGATATTAAAAAAGCTACCGCTTCCTATTTTTAAAACAGGTACTTTGATATCATGTAAAAGCGTTAAATGTTGACTGAAAAATGCTTGATTGGTCACAACAACACCTACTTGAAAATGCTCCATATCACTATGTATCAGTGTTTCAATCTTGTGTTCATAAAAATCCATCTCAACAAACATACTCGGGGTATCATAACTTTTCAGTTTATTGAGTATTTTCGAATAAATGGGGTTTACGATTCTAAAAATCAAATGTTTACTGTTGAGCGTAGAGTGTAGCAACATGGCATCATTGCACAATTTTTCTATGGCATCACTATCCATACTCTGCATATCAATATAGCAGTAAATATTTTCGCCAAAAGGGATTGGAAATTGTCCAAACTCCCTGTTGATACTCTTATAAACACTTTTTAAAACATTTGGGTTGCCTACAGTCAAAATAGAATCATTTGGTTTAAGTATAGACTTTGGAGTTGGTACAATTAACTTGTGTTCTCTGAAAATTGCGACAATTTTCCATCTCTTTTGCTCAATGTTAGCGATATGTCTATAAGTAAAAGGACTGCCAAAAGGGATTTTGAACTCCATGATTTCGCCTGTGCCTAAACCTAGATTTTGTGCAGCCAAAGGGATATCAGGTAAATAATTACTCAAGATATTGGAAACAACATCTTTTGAATTTACAATCGTCAGATTGGGATCATTAAAACTTAAATCCCACATATCCAACAGTACGATCTGCATATCTGGATCAACTGATCTGATATTGTCATAGGTAGCCAGTGTATCACTTTTACTTGAGAGTACTATCATAGCCTGATAATAGTCATGTGTTTGCAATAATGAGTTGAGCTTGACCCTGGAAGTAGGATCAAACTTATAAAAAAGAAACTGCTCGGATTTTTCATCCGGTAGTGTCTGTTCATCATAATAGACTACAGAATATTTCTTCTTATTTAAATCAGAGTGCAGGACACGGCTTAAAAATACTTTGGCAGTTTTTCCATGCGCGACAATCAGTATATGTTTCATTCAGAACCTTTTGAACATCTATGATGTTCTATATAATAGAGTGCTTCTGCCAGGCTGTCTTCCCGCAGATCTGCAAAATTGACTGTGATATTGTCCCTGGCTTGACAAGTTGGAGCCAAACCATCTACATAATGCCCTACGCCATCACTGTTTTCATTACTGATATGAATCGGGAAGAGAACTTTATCACAGTATGACAATGTGTACATACCATAAGGCTTGCCAAAAGTATGCTCTCCAATGGTAATCACTTCCATGTGGTTATCACTGGCACGCAAGGCATTGATAAGTGATTCACTGGCACTGGCACTCTCTTGTGTAGTGATGATAAAAACACGTTTCAAATTTAAACTTTGGGAGATATCACTCTCAAAATACGTACTAAAATCATATTGGGCATATTTTGGGTTGAAACGGTGGTTTTGAAAAATATGCTTTTGCACATTTTCCCCACCTATCAAAGTACCCAAATGAGCAGCAACGTTTAACTCACCTCCGCCATTATAACGAAGATCCAAGATCAAATCACTGATTTGGGCAGTTTTAAATTTTCTAAACAGATTATCAAGCTGTGTCAGGGTATAACCTCCAACAAATGACTGAAATACAAAATAGCCCACTTTTTTTTGATCAACATCCAGTATGCTGACATTGGCAATATTATTGATAGCATAAGCAGCTTCTGTGATATTAACATCTCTTTTAACACCGGCACTGTTTTCCAGGTGAAAGGTGCGTGTAGCCGTGCCGTTGTTATCAGCTACTAATTCATCTGACAGTACTTTATCAGAACGAATGACACCGGCGTTAAAAGCAGGTGAACCAGGGTAAACGAACATAACATTAAATATATATTTATCACCTTCTGGTACCATCCTGGCCAAAAAGCCAAACCCTTTATTTTCACCACTCTCAAATACCGACTCATAATCTTTCAAATCCAAAACAAAAGAAAATCTGTCTTTACTGTTTTTGATAGCATCAATCAAAGAGTTTTCATCATCATAAGCAGATAAGTTTATATCATCAGTTACTTCATCAGCCCAATAGTAACTGTCTTTAAATACATCATAGACAAATCTGTTTTTTCCAGCCTGTGTACAGACCTTTGTACTCTCAACATCAAAATGCAGGGATGAAGGAGCTGCGTGCCTGTTATCCCCGCCACAGGCGATGAATAAAAAAGTTGCAAAACCCACCCATAGTAATTTTTTTATCATGATAAAGTAAGCACCTTTAAAACAGTGTCTGCTGTTTAGTATGTCTGGTCTGCTTTTTCAGCGGTTTGAGCACCCTCAACTCTTTGACAAGCGCAGCCAAAGCAGCATCATTTTTTAAGGAGATTGCACCCAAAAGTGCTGTCAGGATAAAATTTGCTTTCTCTTTGGTATCACACTTTTTGATTTCACCCTCTTGGACAGCTGCGTCCAGAATAGTTTTGAAATGCTCATTTACCATCTCATATATCGCATACAGTGCACTTTTAAATTCCTTATCATGTTGTGCCGTTTCTACGATTAATTTATGCATGACACATCCATAATAAAATGCTTTTTTTGAAAAATCAATCTTTTCCAAAAAAGCAATTAATGATTCAAAATAACTATCTTTCACTACAATTTTATAATTTTTTACTGTTTTGGGTTTTACACGTTCATTGATCACACAGAGTGTCAAATCATGCTTGGAGCTGAAATAGTGATACATCGAGCCTTTGGGAATATGGCATTTTTTCAAAATATCAGAAGTACTTGCCTGAAAATAACCATATTTGTGTATTTCATCAAATGTATAATCAAGTAAGATATCTCTGGTATTTTTTGCCATCTTATCGATCCAGTCTTATCTGTACCGATTTTTCATGTGCATCAAGCCCTTCTGTTTTTGCCAGCAGCGCACAAGCATCCCCTATTTCGTCGATGCCTTTTTCACTCATAGCAATGATCGAAGATTTTTTCAGAAAGTTTTCCACATTCAGGGGTGAGTAAAACTTTGCTGTACCGCCTGTTGGCAGGGTATGATTGGGACCTGCCATATAGTCACCAATTGGTTCAGGTGTAAAAGAGCCCATAAAAATAGCGCCGGCATGTTTGATCTTAGGCAGTAGATCAAAGGGATTTTCTACCATCAGTTCCAAATGTTCAGGTGCAATCTCATTCATCAAGTCAACTGCTTCCTCTAAATCTTTGACTACGATAATAGCCCCGCGCTTCTCAATCGATTCTCTGGCTATTTTTTCACGATCAAGCGTTTTTAGATAGTGATACACTTCATCTTTCGTTTTCACAGCACTCTCTTTGGATGTTGTTATCATGATAGAACTTGCCATCTCATCATGTTCAGCCTGGCTTAAAAGATCAATTGCCAGATATTTTGCATTTGCCCGGTGATCCGCTATGATACCAATTTCACTAGGTCCTGCAATCATATCAATGTTCACTTCGCCAAAAACCATTTTTTTGGCTGTAGCAACAAAGATATTGCCAGGCCCCGTAATCACATCCACTTTTTGGATAGTTTCTGTTCCATATGCCATAGCGGCAATGGCACTTGCTCCACCTACTTTATAGGCTTCTTTGATGCCGCACAGATGCATTGCAGCAAGCAGTAGTTCATTGATCTGATTATCTGGTGTCGGTGTACAGACCACAATCTCTTCTACTCCTGCGACAATCGCTGGTATAGCATTCATTAAAAGAGAGCTGGGATAGGCAGCTTTTCCACCAGGGATATAAAGACCTGCTCTATCAACCGCTGTTACTTTTTGTCCTAAAACATTACCATTTTTTTCAAAATCAAGCCAGGATTTCGGCATCTGTTTTTCATGATAGGATTTAATCCTCTCATACGCTGCATGTAAAGCATTTTTGAGTTTTTCATCGATATTTTCATATGCTTTTTTCATGGAAACGGTGTCGATTTTTAAATCATCATCATCTACAACTTGCCAGTGATCAAATTTGTCTATATGCCTTTTTAAAGCTTCATTGCCTTCATTTTGGATCTCTTCAATGATTGTTTCGACAATGCCGCTGACATTTGCCATATCCATCTTTCCGCGCGCTAAAAGTGTTTCAAACGCATTTTTAAAATCACTACTGCTACTTTCAATAATTTTCATGAAATTTTCTACCATACCTTTTTAACATACTCTCATTCCCAAGCAGTCCGCCCTGATGGATATAGAGAATATCGTTTTGAAATATAGACTGATGTGTCAAAAGTGTTAACCATCCTTTTGGATCATATAACAAATCAAACGCAATTCCTGTCTCTTGTTTTAATTTTATCCAAATTTCAAAAAATTCTCTATAAAGTTTGCCAAAATGGTATTTTTTTTCTGTATTAAGGATCAGAGGATGTTTTGCGCGATCTTTTTCAAGCTCGAAAAACTGCTGGGAAAGATATGCCCCATCACCCACACAGGGCGTAGTATAGACTTTAAAGTCAGTATGTTTTTGCAGATACAAGGCAGTCGTACCGGTACCTGAGGGTAAAAATATATCAATCAATTTTCCACGGTAGTGATCATTGATTTCAGCTGCCAGCCTTTTTATGCCTTCTTCAGACTCCCTCTGTCTGCCTCCTTCAGGGATAAAAAGCGTATTATCATGATAATACGCCGGCATAGTTTCTGTGTGCAAATGCATACCATTTTGACACGCTGCCAAAAAATTTCCATGGGGATTCTCTTGCAAATAACTAGCGATATGATCAACATAATAGTCAAATTTCCATCCTCTTAATTTTGCTAAAACCGAGAGTGAATACATCGCATTTGACTGGGCTGACCCATGGGATACTATGTTTGAAATATGTGGAAAATCATGCTGGAGGTAGTAGTAGAATTTTCTAGCTTTATTGCCTGAGAAATGCTCATCCAGCAAGTCATCTCTCTTGACAAAATAGTGCCTGTTGTTATAGTAGATCTTCTCAACAGGAGAAGGATTAGTTGCGATCAATACAGTTTAAATCAAAGTATGCCTGCTGCAGACGGGCTACAACAGATTTTTCACCTTCTCTTAGCCACTTTCTTGGATCATAATATCCCTTGTTAGGTTTATCATCTCCTTCAGAGTTACCAATCTGTCCCTGCAGATAATCACGGTTTTTCATCTCATACACACGGACACCATCCCAAAATGCCCATTGCGTATCTGTATCGATATTCATCTTGATCACACCATAAGAGATCGCTTCCTTGATATCTCTTTCATCCGAACCGCTTCCACCATGAAAAACAAAATTAACAGGTTTATCAGCCAGTGCATGCTTTTGTGCAATATACTTTTGTGAATTGTCCAGTATCTTTGGCTGCAGTGATACATTGCCTGGCTTATACACACCATGTACATTCCCAAAAGAAGCAGCAATAGTAAATTTATCACTGATAGCAGAAAGCCTTTCATAAGCTTCACACACTTCCTCAGGCTGCGTATAAAGAAGAGAGTTGTCAATGTCTGAGTTATCTACACCATCTTCTTCTCCACCGGTGATACCAAGCTCAATTTCCAGCGTCATGCCAATTTTACTCATCCGCTTCAGATAACTTTCACAAATACTGAGATTCTCTTCCAAACTCTCTTCACTCAGATCTAACATATGTGAGCTAAAAAGCGGTTTTCCTGTCTCTTTAAAATGCACTTCACTCGCTTCGAGTAAACCATCAATCCACGGCAAGAGTTTTTTAGCAGCATGATCTGTATGCAATATCACAGGCACACCATAAGCCTCTGCCAAAGTATGCACATGTTTGGCTCCTGAAATAGCACCCAAAATGGCTGCTTTTTCATCTTCATTGCTCAAACCTTTTCCAGCATAAAATGCTGCCCCTCCATTTGAAAACTGGATAATAACAGGTGAATTGGCAACTTTTGCCGCTTCCATCACAGCATTGACAGAATCGGTGCCTACAACATTGACTGCAGGGATAGCAAATTCTTCTTCTTTTGCTATCTCAAAAAGCTTCTGCATATCATCACCGGTAATCACACCGGCAGATAGATGATCTAATACTCTTTTGCTCATTTGGAAAATCCTTAAATATTATTTATAACTAATATCGGCTTTTGCTTTTAACCCTTTAGAAACTTCTTTCATATGTGCTTGAAATTTTTGTACTTTCAGTGATTGTTCGATATTTTTCTTTGCTTTTGCAAAAGGAACATTTTGCGCTTTTTTCTTATCTTCAACATAAATTACATGATAACCAAATTGTGTTTTAACCGGTTTTTTTGTAAAAGTTCCCTTTTTCAGTGCAAATGCTGCATCGGCAAAAGGTTTTACCATCTTTGAACGATCAAACCAACCCAGTTCACCACCATTTGGACCTGAAGGGCCTGTTGATTTTGCAGCAGCTAATTTAATAAATGTTTTCTTAACATCTTTCGCCTTGTTCAACTCGGCAATGATTTTTTTGGCTTCTGCCTCTGTTTTTACCAGTATATGTTTTGCTTTTGCCATATCCGGCTGTTTGAACATTTTTGCATTTTTCTTGTAAAAATCTTTCATTTCAGCATCCGTCACTTTTTGTGCGTCAAACTGTTTTTTCATCCAAATTTCAAGTGCCAAATCTTTTTTCATTTTTTCTAAAGTAGTTTGATAAATTTTTTCTTTTTCAATTCCAGATTTCATCGCCTGTTGTGCTAAAAGATGCTTTTCAACTGCCTGCTCAATCACCTTTTTTTGTTGATCTTTTTTTAAAGTATCAAGTCGTGCACCAGGAACCACAGACAATATTGCTGCGATATCACCATCTTCTATTTTATCACCATTGACCGTTGCATATGTTTTTGCTGATACAGTTGTTGCCAGTAAAGAGAGTGCAACAGCACCACCCAATAAATATTTTTTCATTCTTTATCCTTAAATTAATTTTTTAAAATCATACTATAACGCTACTTCATTAATGCAAAGTTAACTCTTTATCATGATAGTAAATTTTGCGCCACTCTCACTATTTTCGACATCAAGACGGCCACCACAGCTCTCTTCAATAATGAATTTTGACATATAAAGTCCCAGTCCCATCGAATTGTCACTATTTTTTGTAGAAAAGTAAGGTTCAAATATTTTATCAATAATTTTTGTATCAATCCCTCCGGCATTGTCAGAAATTTCAATGATATTTTTACCCTCTTTTTCATATTCATTGATGTATATTTCCGGTGTGGCAATGGCTCTTTTTTTCAAAGCATTATCAGCATTTTTGATCAGGTTCAATACCACTTGCACCACTTCATTTGGATAAGTGAGGATACTGTTTTGTGAGTGGTATTTTTTAATGACCAAAATATTGTCTTTGGTAAGAAGCGGTGACATGATAAAAAGTGCTTTTTTGATAATTTCACGTACTTGAATGGATTCTTTTTTCTTGGTAGGTTTGAAAAAATTGGTAAAATCGTCAATTGTTTTCGATAAATGCAGTACATATTCTTCAATATTGGAGAGTGATGATTCGACATATTCAGGTGTCCATGAATCGAGTTCAAACTTGACCTGCATCCCTGTTGCCGTAGCGGAAATGGCAGAGAGCGGCTGTCGCCACTGATGGGCGATCAGACCCATCATCTCTCCCAGTTGTGCCAATTTGCTATTGTGTATCATGATAGAGTCTTTTTTACGGTTATTGCGTATGCCCTCCCGTACCCGCTGTTCCAGCTTTTTATTCAACTCCTGCAATTCAGAAGAAGAGACCTGCGCGATATTGCTCAACACCTGCATCGTCTTATAATCAAGAGAGTTTGTCTCTTTTGCATGCAGCGTTTTTGTAGTGATAGCCTCTATCTTGGTATTTTCAGACAAAATCAGTATAGACATACTCTGGCTTAGTAAATTACACTGTCCACTATTGGCAAAAAATTCGCTATAACCAAAAAAACCACTGGTTGTGGCTATTTTCTTCAATGTTTCTATCTCTTTATGACAAAAATGTTCTAAAAAACGTCTTCTGGCACTGGAAGCATAGATAAATAGGGTCTCCACTGGCTGATGCGTGATAAAATCACAACTCTTCTCTATATTGGCGTCAATTTTATCAATATTGGCAAAAGCGATTTGCAGGATTTCACCCTTTTTAAGGTTGGATGTAAATACCAAAGAACCATCATCAGGATCGTCAATAGCCAATTTTGAAATCACCCGCCCTGCCCGCTTCGTTACAAATGGAAACTGCAGCGAATAATAAGGCAGTTTATGTTCACTATATGAACCGATGTAGTTATTATAAAGTGTTTTAGCAGGTTTACCATCAATACGCATGACATGATTACCTATCACTTCATCGACTTTGAACTCTCTCGATACAGGATCCCAGTCATGACTATAGTAATTAGTTGCCTGCAAGCTCTCACCACTGATCCCCACTGCCGCAATACCTGAAGATGAGACTTGCGTACCGGCAAAAACAAAACTGCTTTTGAATTTGCCATTATCACCGGCCAAAGCACCGCTGATAACCAATTGCGGATTTGGCCTGTCATGATAAAGCCCATCAAGAAGTTCCTGGGCATTCAGTGCATCAAATGCAGCTAGCAAAATCACTGCTTTTGTATCTTTTTTGACCACTCTCTTTGCTAATTTCTGCCCCTTTTCAAAGGCATCTTTATTCTCTTCAAAATAGCAAAGCTCCACCCTGCTTTTTTCAAATTCTGTGATTGAAATGACTGTATTGCCCGTTAATAATTTTCCCTCTATGATCTCACCATCTGTACTGCATCCTATAATCACAGCATGGGGTAAAGCTGTTTGCAATGCTTCGATAATCGGTAAAACTTTCGTGGGAGATTGATACGCAGTAAATATTTGAACCAGTAAATTAGGCTGATGATGCAGGCGGTTATTTTCTAGAAAATCTTTTAATTTTTCTATACTTCTATATCTGATATTAAAAGTTTTCATAGAGGTAGATCGCCTTCAAAGTTAAAAATCCTAAACAATGAAGGCATTATATGAAATTTTTTATAATATACCTATGAAATGTATAGTAAAATTTACAATGGGATTACAATTTTGAAAATCTGCACCCCATTTTCATCATATTTATTGATTGTGGCCTTCAGTTGTGTTAGAGACTGTTTGATTCTTTTTGGTAAAGTCTCATCCCTCTCTCCCAAATCATTTTCACTGCTTTTTGAAAATATTCTTTGCGTTAAAGAGTGATTTGTTGCTCTCTCTTCTTCTATTTTTAGTTCCAGTGCCAGTTCTGTCTCATTTTTAACGACAGAGATATCCACTCTCTTGGCTCTGCTTTCATCAGAAAATACACCGCTGTAATAATTATTTAAAATGCCTTCAATCGTCTCCAGAATAAGATTAACATCTAAAGAAACGATAATTTCTTCACTATTTTCATCAAATAGGGTATCTACTTTGTAATTATTGAGATAAATATGTTTGTTTACAAATTTTTCTTTTAACAATTGAGCGATGGTGAAAAAAAGATTGACCTGCTTCTCTTTTTTAAAATCCTGCACAATCGAGACATCATCACACAGTATAGAAAGCTTGGTGCTGAGTTGATATAAGTTTTTTTCAATAGTGGGATTTTCAATATTTTGTAATCTCAAGTTATCTCTTAATGCAATAAAATCATCTTTAAATGATGCCAGGTTTTTTTCTTTCAGTACCAAGCTTGAATCTACCTTTTTATGACTCTTTTTAGGTAGATAATCATATATATTGGATAATTTTATCAAATAAACATCCCGATTCAACAGCACTAACTTTTTGACTGCGATATTAAAGCTATACTCTTTATAATCTCTTTGCAGTTTGACCAAATAGTTGAAATCACAACTTGCAATCAACGTTTGCATCCACTCTTCTGGTGCATAATAGTTCAAATAATTGGCTTCTTCCATCACTGGAACAAATTTTCTTGCTAATCTCGGATTAGAAATGATACGATTAAATAATGTCAAATTTAAAAAAAACTTTTCAAATTTTTGATTGGATTCAACAATTTCTCCACACTGACTGTCATATAGGCACATGATATCTTCACCATATTCAAATATATCTTGATAAATTGTGAGATATTCCTGTGCTTCTTCTATCTTTTTGACTGACAATTGCTTGAAATAACTTTTTTTGGCATAACCCTGTTTGGAATTTTCAATCAAATGTTTGACCCTGATTCTAAAGATCACTTTATCCAGCGGTTTTTTCACATAATCAAGATTGGCACAGACAAAACTCTCTTTTTTCTCGGTTTTGTAATCTTGTGTTAAAAGCAATATCTTAGGTATATCTTTTACAATATCCATATGATTTAATTTCTCAATCATCTCATACCCGTCAATATCATCCAGTTTATCATCCACAATGATTAAATCCAAATTGAGATAATGCATCACTTTAAGTGCCGCACTGGCTGTTGAAGCTTCATGAATCTTATATCCGTCACTTTTTGGCAGATATTTTTTCACCATATAAATATCAGAACTATTTTTACTGATTACCAATATTTTATTTAATTTTTTAAGCTTTTTGCTCTCTTGTGTTGATTTAAAGTGTGAATCTTTGCTTGTGCCTGCTTCGATTGTATTGATATCCCCAATTGCCACAACATTCCCTTTGTAATTTTTATATAACCTAAATATCGGCTATTTGATAAATAATTTTACATTTATTGGGAAAAAGGAATGAATAATTAACAAGTAGAATTTTTTATGTAGAAAATTTAATTATTTATATCAGAGTACCTTCCAGGAGAGAAAAAATATTCTCTCCTGTAGATTGATTACCACTTTCTGAGTTTGATGTGGCAGGCGGTACACTGTTTTAGGATTTTAGTATACTCTTGCATTGCCTGATATTTGTCACCCTTGGCAAACTTGATACCTACTTTGGCTGCATGAGAGTCAATCTTTCTTTGCTGTTTTCTGGCAAACATAAATGCATATTGCTGATCTGGAGAAAATTGTTCACCGATTCTAGGAGGCTGCAGTGTTAACGCATGGTTTCGTACTGTCGCAACACCTTTTTGAATCAAATCATTACTGTTATATAAAAAACCTTTCTGGATATCAGCCATACCCTTTTCCATAGCCTGCATATCTGCTATTCTGTCTTCTTTGGTGTAATCTGCAAAAATAGTAGAACCCAAAAGTACCAATGACACAACAATTTTTTTCATAAAAACTCCTTATAATATATATACCTTATTATATCCATATTAAATAAAAAAAAGATTAAAGATAGATAAGTTTTAATTATAATAATCATCTATTTTTAGTAAACATAGCCTGAGAAATAACTTTGGTCAAACTTTTTAAAAACCCTTCGTTTTTATCTTCATAATGCAATGGTCTGCATGATTTGATTGTCCCTATTCCCACACGGGCAATCAAGATCCCGTTTGCCACTCCCTGTGCACCATGGACAGAGAGTTTGGAGATAAGCGATGTCCCTAAAATATCATGAGAATGATTGGCCAGAATATCTGTGACAGAAGCAAATGCCAATGTCACAAAAACTTTTTTAAACAAGGAAATCTCCCCTAATAAATTAGGACGATATCCATATATTTTAGCGATATCATGTACCATCACATGCGCACGTGAAAGTATCAATACAGCATCAATAAGTGCAACGGGAGAAATTGCCGTTGACAGTGCAGTCTGATTGGCATATTTCACGATACTTTCACGCGCCAACTTATCCAGAGGCTGCAGTAGTTTTTCATCAATTCGTTCCAAAACTTCATCATACATCAGTGTCTCTATTTCATCATTCAGTAAAATAGCTTTTTGGACAATATCTGGATTATCATGATCAAGATAGGGTTTGAGCACTTCCTTGGCATAGACCAGTACCTCTTTATCCGGTGATTTCAACAGTGTTTCGCCTCTTTGTTGTAACATATCTATGCGCCTGATCTTTCTATATCCCAAAAACTGTTTGATGATAGAAATCCCTATGATTCCAATCAACGAAAAAAGCAGTACCAGATAGATGATACCAACAAAAGGTGTATTTTGAAGCATGGAGGATGCACTCATTGTGGCATCATATATTGTGCCAATTATCATGATAGAAAAAAGCAGTCCCAGTACCAACATGCTCTTTTTGGCAAAAGTTCCTATCCCTTTGATAGCCGTGATCCGTTCCTGTTCCATCGATTCTATATCTTCATAAATCACACTTTCATCGTCTATCCTGCCTGGAGCCAACGCTTCTTTTTGAACTTTTTTTTCTTTCTCATCCAAGATACGACCAGGGGTTTTTTTCATACTCTATCCTTTAATATACTATAAATAACCCTGTCCATCCTGATATGTGGTACTGCTTCCACATCACGCGCCGGAAATACAATGGGTTTAAATGGTGGAAAATCAAATTTGCTATCTTTCCAAAAAGTCTCATCACTATAATGCTGCGGCAGTTTACCGGGAAAATGGGTAGAAGGTTTCTCTTCTCCCTCTACAATACCTCTCACACATTCCAACTCTTCACCCTGATAGAGTGCTTTTACATACTCGGTACATTTAACAGCTGCAAATATAGTCACTTCTGTATCGGTATGCTGGACATTAAGCTCATTTTTCAAATCCCCGATCATCTCTTCAAGGAGATGTTTATAACTATTATGCTGCGGAGGAGGTATATAGTCCGCTTTGGTCGCTGCAAAAATAACGTGGTCAATTTTGACACCAAACCATTTACTCACAAAACTGTTATGTCCATAGGTAAAACTTTTTAAAATATGTTTGAATGAGAGATGCATATCCAAAAAACTGTTATACCCGTACTGTAAAGTTTTCACCAGATCAACCAGTACGATTTGTGTATCAAAGTATTTAAAATGTTCTACATACAAGCGCTTGACTACGGCTTCAAGATAGCCATTGTAACGCTTTTCAAAACGGGCATAAAAAGAGTTTGGGTCAACCTCTTCTCTAGGAATGTGCAAAGGAAGCGGACAAAAATGCAGCAAGGGATCACCATCCATATCTCCAGGTTCCAGAAAACGACCAGGCTGTACAAAAGAAAAATGATTATAATGCAAATCTTTTAAATACTCACAATAAAGATCAAACAGTGCCTCATCACCACTGGCATCAGAGGCTTCATACAATGCTAAATCTTCTATCATGATAAGCCATTCATGTGCATATTTTACCCGTTTAGGTTCTTTTGCCATAGTCATTATCTCTTTGGACCAACTTTCAAAATCCAACTCAAGCATAGAAAGATCCAATAGCCATTCACCCGGATAATCTATCAATTCAATTTCAATGATTTGATTGTCAAAAAAGGCATAATCACTTTTAAACTCTAATTGCAGTGTTGTTTTACTGACTTGTTTTGTCGCTTTAGGCCAGGTTGGATTTTTTTTTCTGAATTCTCTGAGCTTTGAAAAATAATCAAACCGCGCATAATGTGAATCAGGCGGCAACAGTTTTGCCACAAAAGGGCGCTGCAGTTTTTCATTGAGATAATGCAATTTATCATTGGCCAGAAGCTGATTGATCAATGATGTTAAAAATACTGTTTTACCACTGCGGCTCAGCCCTGTAACAGCTACTCTTATTTTCTTTGAAGGTGTAGGTATTTTAAAAGGAAGTTCGATCTTTTTGATAAAATTAAACACATTCAGCTCCTTAATTTTACTGATTATAACAAATAATTGTGAAATTCAAGTTTTATCACTATAATGTTATCACCGTACGGTGATTAAAAAAAAAGGTAACACTATGCAAACAATCAAGCAAGAAGAGATAGATGATCTTCTAACCATCATACCTCGAAATTATCCTATCCTGGATATCTTTCATTTAACATCATCATGCCAGGGATTATGCGCTTCACTTTATAATTTATCACAGCAGATGGGCTACAATTATGATTTGCTCATACCCAATTTAGACTATTGCCAATATATCAATCAGACAACACCCTACGCTTCTGAACACTTTGATTTTCATAAAAAAAGATATAATCGCCAAGCAAGAGTCTATGATTTTATTTTTATACATCTTCCTCTCAAAGAGATTGAAGAAGAGCCACTCTTTTTTAAAAAATTATATCCTGTCAGTAAAAATGCAGGTAAAGTGTTTTTTATCATTGAACAGGATGAAAACATAAGTGAATTGGAAGAGAAACTCATTGCGCATAACTATGTCGCTACCAATCCTATAGAAAATACTTTTGAAAATTATCAGATACTAGGGGCACAAAAAATGCATGGGTGGGGAAATAAATAGAAGTTTGAGACTATTCTCAAACTTCTATGAAAGAAAATTAAGCAGCTTTTTCTAGTGCTTGCAGTGCATATTTTTCACCAAGTTCATAGGCAAGTTTGTTTGCTTCATGTACTTTTGGTGGAACTTTTGAAAGCATTGTCTCAATTAATGCATCTTTCTCAATGGCATTCATCATGGTATTGGCAATTGCCAACGCTACAACAGATTGTGTAATAACATTTCCAACCTCTTTCTTAGCAACCTCAATGATTGGAATCTCATAGATTTTCCATTTTTGTCTATCTTCAGCTGAAGGATGCACAAGATTTGGATCAATGACAATGATTCCACCTTCCTGAACACCATTTTTAAATGATTGATAACTCACATCTGCTACTGATAACATGAAGTTTACTTCACCGTCATTTGCATAAGGATAAAATATTTCATCATCATCTAATGTGATATCAACAACAGTAGGCCCGCCACGCACTTGTGACGTATACGTTGCGGTTTTGAGCCCATAACCACCAGTTTTGATTTTAGCTGCAGCAAAAATCTCACCAGCAAGAAGAACACCTTGTCCACCAACACCTGTAAATCTCATTATTGTTCTTGCCATTATGTCTCCTTATATTTTTTTCTCAAAATCATCTTGTGTGATTTTTGCTCTTTGACCCTGTTGTACTTTTTTGATCTCTTCGTACATATCACAGTACTCATCTGCCTCTTTATCATCTTTTAATATACCTGTAGGAAAGAGATTTAACTGCTCTTCAGGAGATAAAGTATCATATTTCTTTTTACTCACGGTAATGCTGTCTATCCACTCAAGATTTTCCATTGCAGATACCATTTTATTTTTACGTCCCAGGTTAATGTGACAATTTGACAACACATCTACAAATGAGAATCCTCTGTGTTCCATCGCTTTGACCAAAACTTTTTCCAGTTTTTTAGGATCAAGCATACTCTCTCTTGCAACAAATGATGCACCCGCAGCAATCGCTAAATCACAGGCATCAAAAGTAGGATCAATATTACCCGCTTTTTGAGAAACAGTCCACATCCCTTTTGGCGTAGTAGGTGAAGTTTGAGAATTTGTCAAACCGTAAATAAAGTTATTGATTACAAGAAACGTCATATCAATATTTCTTCTACATCCATGAATGGTATGGTTACCACCAATTGCCAATGCATCACCATCACCACCCACACAAACAACATGTTTATCAGGATTGGCAAGTTTGATACCTGTTGCAAAAGCAACAGTACGTCCATGTGTTGTATGTACTGTATTAAAATCAACGTAAGATGAAAATCTACCAGAACATCCAATACCGGAAACAACACATACATCGTCCTGATTCCATCCCAGTTTTTCAACTGCACGTATAAAAGCTTTGAGGATAACCCCATCACCACATCCCCAACACCACAGTGTTGGCATCTTGTCAATTCTTAAATATTTATCATAGTTAAATGCCATCTTAGAATACCTCTTTTATTTTTGTTACAATTTCATGTGGGGAGATAGCTCGCCCATTCACTTTATACAACCCTTCCAAATCCAATCTTCCGGAAACTCTTTCTATCTCTTCTGTATATTGTCTGATATTCAGCTCAACACAGAGAACATTTTTAATCATATCTGTATATTTTTTGATATTGTCAGCTGGACTTGGCCATAATGTTATTGGTCGGAACAATCCTGCTTTGATACCCTCTTTTCTTAAATGCCTGATTGCTTCTTTTGCAGCCAAAGAAACTGATCCATAAGCAATAATCAGTACTTCACCCTCTTCACCTGTCATATCATCTAACATAAATTCTTCATTCAGTTCCAACTCGTCTGTATGCTTCATGACTTTATCTTCAAGTCTCTGAATCAGTTTTCTACATGTTTCGATCTCTTCAGTTGGGAAACCTCTGCCATCATGATGCAGACCTGTGAAATGATATCGATATCCTTCAAACATTGGATTAAGTACAGCTGCTTCATCAGCACCTACATCATATGGTCTATAATCTTCTGGTTTACCCTCAAATTTTTTACGTGGTACAATTCCAGCTTTAACCTCTTCAGCAGTAGGGATAACAGCTTTGCCATGCATATGTCCGATAGTTTCATCGAGTAAAACAAAAACCGGCTGCATAAATCTATCTGCCAAATTAAAAGCACGTACTGTTTCAGTATAACATTCAGCCAGGTTTCCAGCACAAAGCGTAATGGATCGGTAATCACCGTGTGAAGGATTTCTTGCCTGTCTAATATCCCCTTGGGATACACGTGTTGGAAGACCGGTTGAAGGGCCACCCCTCATAACATTTACCAGTACCATAGGCACCTCTGCCATTTGTGCCAAACCTAAGTTTTCTGCTTTTAGTGAGACACCGGGACCTGAAGTTGCAGTCAATGCTCTCACACCAGACATACCCGCACCTGCTGCTGCAGCAACACCGGCAATTTCATCTTCCATCTGAATCGCTGCACCACCTACTTTTGGTAGTAAATCAGAAATAGTATGCATGACTTCACTCGATGGGGTAATAGGATATCCCCCAAAAAACATACAACCAGCATCAACTGCTGCAATTGCAGCCAAGTCATTACCTGTTGAAATAATCTCTCTTGTTTCCATTATTTATCTCCTTGATTGAGTGACATATAGTTATTTGCAAGTATGGCAGCCTGTCTCTCTTTGGCTTCTTCTGTCAACTTGGCAAAACCAAGTCCCGCTTCTTTTAATTCTTTTCTATCAGCTACATAGATCGCAAAATCCGGACAGTTCAATTCACAGTCATTGCATCCGATACAACTCTCCGGATGGTCTATTGAGATCATCGCACCCAATGTAGATGTGTCATCATATACCATACTAAGCACACCTGCCGGGCAGACTGCTACACATATATCACATGCTTTGCAATTATTTGTATTAACCCATACTGGCTGATTTCCAGGATTAACCGTTTCGAAAGTTCCCATTTATTCTCCTTAAATTTATTGTTTACTATTTATATTTTACTATTTTAACACTTCAGAAACAGCTTTACCTATTTCTGCCGGGCTCACTACAACTTTAACGCCTGCAGCTTCAAGTGCATCCATTTTCTCTTTTGCAGTACCAGCACTACCAGATATAATAGCTCCTGCATGTCCCATTCTTTTTCCTGCCGGAGCTGTTTGCCCTGCTATAAAAGCAACCACCGGTTTGGTAATTTGCTCTTTGATCAGTTTGGCAGCCTGTATTTCAAGATCACCGCCAATTTCACCAATCATAACAATTGCTTCAGTTTCAGGATCAGCTTCAAACATTGGCAAGAGTTGTTTATAACTCAATCCAATAATAGGATCACCACCAATTCCAACAGCAGTTGATATACCATATCCTTCTTTTACGACCTGATTGGCGCCCTCATACGTCAAAGTACCCGACTTGGAGATCAGTCCAACATTGCCTTTTTTGAAAATCATACCCGGCATAATACCTATTTTGCATTCATCAGCTGTGATAATACCAGGACAATTTGGTCCAATTGTTTTCATACCGTGTTTAACAGCATATGCTTTGGCCGCCTGCATATCTCTCACAGGGGCTCCTTCTGTGATAATCACAGCCAGCTCGATTCCAGCGTCTGCAGCTTCCATCACAGCATCGCCCACAAATGCAGGAGGAACAAAAACCATACTCACTGTTGCACCAGTTGCATCTATCGCTTCCTGAACTGTGTTGAACACCGGCTTACCAAGATGAGTCTGTCCACCTTTGTTAGGCGTCACACCACCTACAATCTGTGTACCATAATCCAAACATTGCTCAGCATGAAATGTACCTTCACTACCTGTAAAACCTTGAACAATTACTTTTGTATCTTTATTGACTAATATACTCAATTTATGCTCCTTTCGCTGCTTCAACAGCTTTTTTAGCACCATCACCTAAATCAGTTGCTGCTATTACATTGTCTATATTTGCGTTTTTTAATATCTCTGCTGCTTCTGGAGCATTGGTACCATCCAATCTCACAACGACAGGGACATTCACATCAACCATTTTAGTTGCTTCCAAGATACCATTTGCGATACGATCACAGCGTACAATACCACCAAAAATATTAACAAAAATTGCTTTGACATTTGGATTTTTCAAAATGATTTCAAAACCTTTTGCTACTGTTTCAGCATTGGCCGATCCACCAACATCCAAAAAGTTAGCCGGTGTACCACCCATATAATTGATCGTATCCATAGTACCCATCGCAAGACCGGCACCATTTACCATACAACCGATTTCACCATCCAGTGCAATATATGAAAGACCATATTGGCTTGCTTCTCTCTCATCAGGATCTTCTTCAGAGATATCTCTCATATCTTCAATATCAGGATGACGTCCAAGTGCAGAATCATCAAAACCCATTTTGCCATCTAGTGCAAGAAAATCGCCACTGCCTGTTTTAATCAATGGATTGATTTCTATCATTTCAGCATCATTTTCCATATATACACGGTACAGGGCTTTTGCAAACTTGATAAATTTACTTTGCTCTGCCTTGTCAGTAATCCCTAAACCAAACACCAATTCACGGCCATGAAAACCTTGAAATCCAATTGTTGGGTCTACTGCAACTTTGATAATTTTTTCAGGAGACTCTTCAGCAACCTTTTCAATCTCCATTCCACCTTCGGTTGATGCCATAATAACAGGCATCTCTTTGGCACGATCGAGTACAACACCAAGATAAAGCTCGTCCCTGATATCAGCACCCTCTTCAATATACACTTTTTGAACCAGTTTACCTTCGGGGCCTGTTTGATGTGTGACCAGTGTCATCCCCAATATTTCTGATGCAAGTTCTCGCACTTCTTCTTTGGTTTTGGCAAGTTTTACACCCCCACCCAGTCCACGTCCACCGGCATGAATCTGTGCTTTTACAACCCAAATATTTCCACCCAGCTCACCCGCATTTGCTACTGCTTGATCTGGTGTATTGGCTACAATCCCGCGAGGGGTTGGTACACCATACTTTTGAAATATCTGTTTTGCCTGATATTCATGAATATTCATTTAATCTCCTTTTTTTAATTTAATGGTTTTCTTTCAAAGAAGCCAATCTTCTTTTACATTTATTACAACTCAAGTGACGACTTTCACGCAAGTTTTTCTATCATGATAGTTATGCCTTAGGGGCTATCATCTCCTCAGGTTTGACATATTGATCAAATTCTTCAGCTGTCAACAATCCTAAATTTACCGCTTCTTCTTTCAGTGTTGTGCCATTAGCATGTGCTGTTTTTGCGATCTTAGCCGCATTTTCATAACCTATGTAAGGGTTAAGCGCAGTTACCAGCATCAAAGAGTTTTGTACAAAGGTCTCTATTTTATCAAGATTCGGTTCTATACCAACTGCCGCATTGTCATTAAATGAGACAATGCTGTCAGCTAACAACCTGACTGATTGTAAAAAATTATAAGCAATCACCGGCTTGAAAACATTGAGTTCAAAATTACCCTGGCTCGCGGCTATACCAATCGTTGTATCATTACCCATCACCTGGCAGGCGACCATTGTTACCGCTTCACTCTGTGTAGGGTTGACTTTCCCAGGCATGATAGAACTTCCCGGTTCATTTGCCGGGATATTAATCTCACCGATACCTGAACGAGGTCCAGAAGCCAGCCATCTGACATCATTGGCTATTTTCATCATATCAGCAGCCAGTGCCTTTAATGCCCCATGTGTAAAAACCAAAGCATCATGAGAAGTCAATGCATGAAATTTATTGGGTGCTGTGATAAAATCATGCCCGGTTAATTCACTCAACTTTTCAGCTACTTTTTCTCCCAACTGGGGATGTGCGTTAAGTCCTGTTCCAACAGCCGTACCACCCAGTGCCAACTCTCGCACGGCATCCAACGAATCAGTAACCATTTTATGTGATTTTTTAAGCATTTCAGCCCATCCGCTGATCTCTTGACCCAGTGTCAACGGTGTAGCATCCTGCAAGTGTGTTCGTCCTATTTTCACGATATCTGCAAATGCCTCAGCTTTTGCTTCCAAAGTTTTTTGCAGCTTTTGTATTGCTGGAAGCAATTGCTCTTCCACAGCGATAATTGAAGCAACATGCAAAGCTGTCGGATAGGTATCATTGGAACTTTGTGATTTATTGACATCATCATTAGGATGAATCAATTTTTCACTCCTAAAATCACCACCCAATATCTCAGTAGCCCGATTAGCCAGCACTTCATTGTTGTTCATATTTGACTGTGTACCTGAACCAGTCTGCCAAACAACCAAAGGATAGTTTCCATCCAGTTTCCCTTCAAGCATATCATCCGCAGCCTGTGCAATAGCCTCAGCCTTTTTGGCATCCAGCTTTCCCAAGTCTTTGTTGACAAGGGCTACTGCCTTTTTAAGATAAGAAAATGCTCTTGTAATCTCATAAGGCATTGTCTCTGTACCAATTTTAAAATTTTCGATACTTCTTTGTGTTTGAGCAGCCCAGTAAGCATCTTTTGGTACTTGCATCTCTCCCATGGTATCTTTTTCTATTCTGTATTCCATATGATTATGCTCCAAAAAAATTATTTTTATTCAATGTATCAATTAAGGATTGCACAGATGTACAACTTCTGGCAAACTGTTTTTCCTGTTTCTCGTTGAGTGAAATTTCAATTATTTTTTCAACACCATTTGCACCTAATGCGACAGGGACACCTGAAACAACATCACTATATCCATATTCACCATCAAGCATGACAGCACAAGGAAAGATCTGTTTGGTATCTTTTAAAATTGCTTCTACCATAATAGATGCTGCTTTGGCTGGAGCATAATAAGCAGAACCCGTTTGAAGATATTTAACAATTTCAGCTCCACCATGCCTTGTTTTGTCCACGATCTCTTCTATCTCATCCTCAGATAAAAGATCTGTCAAAGGGACACCGGCAATAGTAGAAAAGCGTGGAAGAGGTACCATGTCATCACCATGTCCACCCATCACGGATGCACGAATCTGCCCTGCACCATAGCCTACTTTTTCATAGATAAAATGTGCCATTCTGGCACTGTCCAAAATACCAGCCATTCCAATCACTCTGGATCGGTCCCAACCAGTCTCTTTGATCGCTGTATAGACCATTGCGTCTAAAGGATTAGAGACAGGAATCAATATCGCATTGGGAGAATATTTTTTGATATCCAACACAACTTCTTTCATGATCTTTGCATTAATCATCAAAAGATCATCACGGCTCATTCCAGGTAATCTCGGGCTACCAGCTGTAATCACAATCACATCACAATCAGTCAACTGACTCATATCTTCTGCTACGGAGACAACTGTGTGCATTCTGGCAGCATTGGCTGCCTGACTCATATCCAAAGCCATCCCTTTAGCACGTTCTATTTTGTTATCTCTCAAGATGATTTCATGACACACACCTCTCATTGCAAGTGAATAGGCAACTGTTGCCCCAACATTCCCTGCACCTACAATTCCAACTCTAGATCCTTTCATGATACTCCTTTAGTTTTTGGTAAAACCTATAATTACATGATTTAGCAAAATCAGACAATTATAGATTTTTGAGAGAGACAGACATCTCTCTCAAATATAATTTATATTGCGTTGATAATATTGTTTAAAGTAGCCGATGGTCTCATAGCAGCTTCAGCTTTTTCATCGTTTGGATGATAATAGCCTCCGATATCCTGTGCTTTTCCCTCTGCCTCAAGTAATTCAGCGATTATTTTCTCTTCATTTTTTCTCAAAGCGTCTGCAACAGGTGCAAACTTTTCAGCAAGTGCAGTATCAGCTGTTTGTATCTCCAGCGCTTCTGCCCAGTAGAGTGCTACATAGTAGTGAGACGCTTTGTTGTCAGGTTCACCGGCTTTTCTTGACGGTGCTTTATCATTGTCAAGATAGCCCTGGTTTGCTTTATCCAATGCTTCAGTCAATGCACCTACTTTAGAATCTTCACTTTGTTGATAAATCATTCTGAGTGATTCAGCCAATGCCAAAAACTCACCAAGACTATCCCATCTGAGGTGACCTTCTGCTAAAAATTGATCAACATGTTTAGGAGCAGAACCACCTGCACCTGTCTCAAATAACCCGCCACCGGCAAGCAATGGTACAATAGAGAGCATTTTAGCTGATGTACCCAGCTCTAAAATAGGATACATATCTGTAAGGTGATCTCTTAAAACATTTCCGGTTACAGAAATCGTATCTTTACCTGCTCTTACCCGTTCATTGGTAAATCTTGTTGCAGCAGCAATATCCATGATTTTGATATCAAGACCTGTGGTATCATAATCATTGAGATAAGTATTGACTTTCTTGATCATCTGTGCATCATGTGCTCTGTTTTCATCCAGCCAGAATATTGCAGGATTTCCTGTCAGTTTAGCTCTCTCGACTGCCAATCTGACCCAGTCTTTGATAGGAATATCTTTGGCTCTGCTCATTCTCCAGATATCACCTTTTTCAACATCAAATGCCATCAGTTCAGTACCATCTTCTGCAGTCACAGTCACTTTACCATCTTCTGCCATTTCAAATGTTGTTGGATGAGAACCATACTCTTCCGCTTTTTGTGCCATCAAACCAACATTGGCTACATTACCCATGGTACTAACATCAAATTGACCATTGTTCACACAATCAGCTACCATTTCCTGGTGAAACATTGCGTAAGTACTGTCAGGGATGACAGCTACACACTCAACGGCATCTCCATTTCTATCCCACTGTTTACCGCCTTCTCTTACCACAACAGGCATAGAAGCATCAATGATAACATCATTGGATGCATTGAAGTTTGTTTGACCTTTGTCAGAATCCACCATAGCGATTTTTGGGCTGTCAGCATCAACAACAGCTTTAAATGCAGCCAGAATTTCTGCTTCTTTTGCATGACCGGCAATTTTTTTCTCTATATCAGAGATACCTAGTCTTGCATTGACACCCAGTGCTTTAAACAGATCTGCATATTTTTCAAATACATCTGCAAAAAATACTTCCAAAGCATGACCAAACATAATTGGATCAGATATTTTCATCATGGTTGCTTTCAGGTGAATTGACCATAAAACATCATTGGCTTTTGCATCATCTATCGTTTTTTGGATAAAAGCTCTTAATTTCTTTGCTGACATAAACGTACCGTCTAATATCTCTTTATCCAGTGCATCTATCGTTGCAAGTTCTTTACCGTTTAACGCAATGGTCACTTTTTGCGCTTTATCCATTGTAACAGCTTTTTCATTACCATAAAAATCTCCGTCACCTTCCATATGCGCGACATATGCTTTTGAGTTTTCAGAAAATGGTTTGAGTCTATGAGGATGCTTCTGCGCATATCCTTTTACAGCGGATGCAGCTCTTCTATCCGAGTTTCCTTCTCTCAGTACCGGATTGACCGCAGAACCTAAACATGGATTATATGTTGCACGAATCGCCTCTTCCTCAGGAGTAGAAGGATTTTCAGGAAAATCAGGAATATCAAATCCTTGACTTTGAAGCTCAGCAATACACTCTTTTAACTGACCAATTGAAGCTGAAATATTTGGCAGTTTGATAATATTTGCTTCAGGTTTTAAAACCAGTTCTCCCAGTTGTGCCAATGCATTTTCTCCCAGTCCTTGGCTTGCAAGAACTCTACCCGCTAGTGATATATCGCTTGTCACTACTTCTACGCCCGCTTCTTTTGTAAAAGCATTAACAATAGGTAAAAGTGAATAAGTTGCCAAAGCCGGAGCTTCATCAATTTTAGACCAGATTATCTTTGGTAATGTTGCCATATAGTATTCCTTGATTTTAGATTAATATTTAAGTCAAGATTATATCAACAGAACTGTTTATATGAGATTAGAAGCTTCAATAGATTACAAATTGTAACATCTAAAAAATAATGATGTTTCAATTCTACACATATTATTTGATATGTTTCAAATGTTCTTTATAAGTTTTTGTAAATATATGTGTACCCTTTTTACCTTTCACAAAATAAAGGAAATTGACGCTTGCAGGTTTTAATGCTGCCTGTATAGCTGCTTCACTGACAGCACACAGGGGAGAGGGAGGCAAGCCTGCAAATTTATATGTATTATAAGATGAATTGTCTTCTCTTATTCTCTTGGCAGTGACTTTAATATGCGAATATTTCCCATAGTTTAAAGCACCATCCATCTGCAGTTTCATTCCTTTTTTCAAACGGTTGTGGATGACAGCTGATACAATGGGCATCTCTTTTTGATTTGCTGCTTCTTTTTGAATGATAGAAGCTATAGTGACTGTTTTGGTAAACCACTGCTTGCGATCAAACTGACTGTTATATTTTGCAGCAATCCGGCTCTGTTTTGATAATGATACATCTACAAGATAATGCACCAATGCTTCTTCATCTATACCATACGGCACATGGTAGGTATCTGCTAGTATCACGCCATCATCATAAGGCGCACATTGTGTATAAACCTGCATCAGTTTGGAAAAGTTTAAATCAAGTTGCTGTGACACATTCTGCATGAAAATGACATTTGTTTCACCCGGTATAAGCGTTACCTTCTGCAAGGCAGCTTTCGCATGGGTCAATTTCTCAAAAAATAGTTCCCGTGTCAGATTTTCATCCCCTAGATTAATCCAGCCAGCTTGTGGATATCCATACAGTTTTAATAGATAAAAATCAAACCAGTACAAATCAATACCATCTTTTTTGAGTTTTGCAAGCGCATTTTTAGTAGAGCCTTGTGGAATAAAAAGCAGCTGAGGAGTTTGAATCTGTTCTTGAAGATATGCTTTTGTATAGAGATACAAGCCTGAAGCCAAAACAAAAATAAAGAGAACAACAGACAGCAGGATACGAAGAATCTTTTTTATCATGATAAGACTCTCCTATCCATTTGGAATAGAGGTCTCTGAATAAATATGTTTACGCAGTCGTTTGTAATTATATTTATCAGAGACCTCAATATACATTTTGATAAAAAGAGAGCAAGTATTACTTGCTCTCTTTGCTTATTCAACCATTGCAACCAAATTGTCTTTTGAGACTTTATTGAAGTTCAGATATCGATACACTTCATCAGTCATTTCTGGTTTGATCTTATTTGGTACGATTTCCATATATTCTGCGGCTGTTGGTAATTTACCTTTTAGTGCTACAACAGCAGCCAGTTCTGCAGAACCTAGATAAACTTGTGAATCTTTTCCAAGTCTATTGTCAAAGTTTCTGGTAGAAGTTGAAAATACCCATGCACCTTGACCAACTGATGCCTGGTTCCCCATACAGAGTGAACATCCCGGAATCTCCGTTCTTGCCCCAGCGGTGCCAAATACAGCATAGTATCCCTCTTCTTGCAGTGTTTTCTCATCCATTTTTGTTGGAGGACATACCCATAATTTGGCAGGTACCGGACCTTCTCCTCTGAGCACTTCACCCAATGCACGGAAAAGACCGATATTGGTCATACAGGAACCAACAAATACTTCATCTATTTCAGTTCTTAATCCTGCTTCATGAATTTCTGTCAATGTTTTCACATCATCTGGGTCATTTGGACAAGCAAGAATTGGTTCTTTGATTTCATTCATATCAATTTCAATGACTGCTGCATATTCTGCATCACTGTCAGCTTCCATCAATACTGGATTTTCCAACCATTCTTTCATCTTGTCAGCACGTCGCTGCAATGTTGCTGCATCTTCATATCCTTGTGCAATCAACTCTTCAATCAGCACAATATTGGACTCAAGATACTCAGCAATCGGCTCTTTATTCAGTTTTACCGTACAGGCAGCAGCAGAACGTTCTGCAGAAGCATCTGTCAATTCAAAGGCTTGCTCACATTTTAAATCTTCTAAGCCTTCGATTTCAAGAACACGGCCTGCAAAGATATTTTTCTTTCCTTTTTTCTCAACGGTCAATAGACCATCTTTGATTGCCTGATGCGGAATTGCATTGACCATATCACGCAGTGTAATACCTGGCTGCATTTCACCTTTGAATCGTACCAATACTGATTCTGGCATCGTTAACGGCATCATTCCAGTAACACCAGCAAATGCTACCAGCCCTGATCCCGCAGGAAAAGAGATACCGATTGGAAATCTGGTGTGAGAATCCCCGCCTGTTCCTACAGTATCAGGGAGACACATTCTATTGAGCCATGAGTGGATGACACCGTCACCCGGTCGCAGAATAAAACCTTTTCTTTCTGTCCAAAATTTAGGCAGTGTGTGCTGCAAGTCTATATCTGCAGGTTTTGGATAAGCCGCGGTATGACAAAATGACTGCAATACAAAATCAGCTCCAAAATTCAATGCAGCCAGCTCTTTGATCTCATCTCTTGTCATAGGACCAGTCGTATCCTGACTCCCCACAGTGGTAGCCACCGGTTCACAATAAACACCCGGTTTAACGCCTTCCATACCACAGGCTTTACCAACCATTTTTTGTGCTAATGTAAATCCTTTGCCATTATCAGCAGGTTGTGCCGGCGTCATGAATATATCGCCAGCATCCATTCCCAGCGCTTGTCGTGCTTTTGCAGTCAAACCTTTACCGATGATGAGTGGTATTCTTCCCCCTGCTCTCATCTCATCAGGCAAGGTATTTGGTTCTAGTGAAAATTCTGAAACAACCGTCCCATTTTTTTCAATGACACCTGCATAAGGTTTGATAGTGATAACATCTCCTGTTTCAAGCTCTGCTACTGGTGCCTGAATAGGAAGACAGCCCGAATCTTCTGCTGTATTGAAAAAGATAGGCGCGATAATATCACCGATAACGACACCGCCTGTTCGTTTCCCAGGAATACCCGGGATATCATGACCCATATGCCATTGTACAGAGTTGATTCCTGATTTTCTGGAACTTCCTGTTCCTACAACATCACCCACATACGCTAAAGGATGCCCTTTTTCTTTCAATTGTGCCATTGTCTCCAATGGTTTTTCCATTCTTGACTGCAAAAATGAGTTGGCATGCAGTGGAATATCTGCTCGTGTAAATGCTTCAGATGCCGGTGATAAATCATCTGTATTGGTTTCACCAGGAATCTTATAGACAGTGACGGTGATTGCTTCTTCCAGCGCCGGTTTGTTCGTAAACCATTCTCCATTAGCCCAGGATTCTACCACTTCTTTGGCAAAAGCATTACCTTCATCCATCAAATCTTTCACCTGGTTAAAAGAGTCATATACCAAAATAGTATTTTTCAATTCGTCAGCAGCAGCCTGTGCTACCTCTACATGTTCACTTTTTAAGGCTTCTACCAAAGGTCCAACATTAAACCCCCCTAACATTTTCCCCAAAATTTTGATTGCATCTACTTTGTCTATAACATGACACGTTGCATCTGCCTGCACAATGGCATTTAAAAATGCTGCTTTGACATATGCTGCATCATCCACGCCGGCAGGAACATGATTTTTCAACAAATCCAAAAGATAGTCAGACTCTTCAATCTTGTCAGCTTTCAGCAATTCTACCAATTCTGCTGTTTGTGCAGATGTTAATGCCAAGGGCGGTACACCCAGCGCAGCTCTCTCATTTGTATGTTGTTTATATTCTTCAATTAATGCCATTAAATTCTCCTATAAGTTTATCGTTTAATTTTACTTTATAATGCTATCATGATAGTTTAAAAGTTACTATATGTAACACTTAAAAAATAACAATGTTTCATATCGTTACAGTATCTCTCTTTGTCCTTTTGCATTTGGAGCAGAAAGAACACCGGCCATTTCCAACTGTTCTACAATGGTTGCAGAACGGTTATATCCTATTTGTAATCGCCTTTGCAAATAGGATATAGAAGTTTTTTTATCTGTCAACACTACATTTTTAGCTTCTTCAAAAAGTTCATCAAAATCTCCATTTCCACCATTGGTCGTGCTCACAACAGATCCGTCAGGATTCACTTCACTTAAAAAAGAAGGATCATACACAACTTCTCTTTGTACTTTCAAAAATTCAACAATTGATTCAATCTCTTCTTCTGTCACAAACGGTGCATGCAGCCTGATGATACTTGAGGTTCCAGGAGGTGTAAAAAGCATATCACCTCGACCCAAGAGTGATTCTGCACCCTGTGCATCCAAAATGATTTTAGAGTCTATTTTCTGACCGACTTTAAAAGAGATACGGCTGGGAAGATTTGCTTTAATCAGCCCGGTCACAACATCAACAGAAGGTCTTTGTGTGGCGACGATGAGATGGATACCGCTTGCCCGTGCCATTTGGGCAAGACGTGCGATATAAAATTCTACATCTTTGCCACTCGTCATCATCAAATCTGCCAGCTCATCGATAATGATTACGATATAAGGGAATTCTTCCCTACCCTCTTTTTTCGCTTTTTCATTGTAGTTTTCAATATTTTTGGTCTTTGTTTTACTCATCAATTTATAGCGTTTTTCCATCTCAACAACCATATTTGCCAATGCTACAATCGCTTGTTTTGGCTGTGTGATAACAGGTGTTAAAAGATGGGGTATATCATTATAAATTGAAAATTCCAGCATCTTTGGATCAATCATCAATAACTTCAATTGATCTGGAGAATTGCGATAGAGCAATGAAACCAACATAGCATTTACCCCTACTGACTTACCTGAACCTGTTGTACCGGCAATCAGTAAATGCGGCAATTTTTTCAAATCGGTGATAAAAGGATTGCCCACGATATCTTTGCCCACTGCCAAAGTCAGTGGAGAAGAAGCACTTTTAAACAGTTTACTGTCTAAAATCTCCTTAAGATAAATCGTTTCACTCTCTTTGTTGGGAATCTCAATCCCCACTACATCTTTTCCCGGGATTGGTGCTTGAATACGTATCGTTTCAGCTTTTAGGGCCATCGCCAGATCATCTTGCAGGGTTAAAATTTTGGAGACTTTGATATGTGCTGCCGGTCTGAATTCAAAAGTGGTCACAACAGGACCGGAATACGTCCGAACAACATCGCCTTCAATTTTAAACTGTTTGAGTTTATCCAGTAAATCTATAATCTTTTGATCGATTTCACTTTCATCGATATGATGTGTCTTTCTTTTAGGTACAGACTTTAAAAAATCAAGATACGGTAATTTAAAATTTTTTGGTTTTTTGGTTTTACCGGTATCAATCTGCTTTTGCAGCAGTGCTTTATTCTCTTCCAGTTCTTTGACAATGGTTGTTGGTTTTTTCTTCACTGGTGTTTGTTTTTGGGGTCTATGATTGACAACGTCTTTCTGCAGTGATGCACTCTCTTGCTGCAACAATTCCAGCGGCTTGGCATCATCTTCTTCAAAAGGAAGCGGTACTACGCGTTTAGACTGCTTTTGTGCTGGCTGCTCTTTTGTATGCAATAGTGATGAAATATCAGAGATGGTCTCCAGCCCCAAAGCTTCATCATCCAGGTTTTCATCTGGAATCTCCTGCATCGGAATACTTTTTGGCAGGCGGTTTTTATCAAAACGGTTTTCATCTTTATCATGATAATAGTCTTCACTCTCAACATCAATGTAATCCTGTTCCTGAGGAAACAAAAAAGCATTTACTTTTGCTTTTAAGGCGCCAAAATACTCCTTTAATACAATCGATGTTGATATATCTTCGATCGTAGCATTCAGCATCAGCGTGACAGAGAGAAAGAGTGTAGAGATGATAAAAAGCCATATCCCGATATTGCCTATAAAATCATCCAAAAAACTCACCGTACCATAGCCGATAGAGCCCTGAAACGGAGGATCAAATAATTTTGCCTGAAACAGCAGTAAAGAAAAAAACATCAAGAGTCCAAGCAGCATAAACTTTGAAAGTTCATGACTCAAGCGATTATCTTTATAAATCAAATAAGCAGGAAAAATCAATAAAAATGGATACAAAAAGCCTATGAGCCCAAAATAGTTTCTATTGAAGTGCCCAAATGCCGTTCCCAGCGCTCCCACCATAGGTGCATCTGGAAAGACCGTAGAAATCCCCAAAAAAAGCAGTACAAATACAGCAAAAATAAATAATAACTCTCTTAAAATAATATAACCTTTAGATGATATGTTAAAAATTATATCTAAAGATAGGTAAATTTATTTCAAATAATTTAAAAGAGTTAGCGAATTGACCTTTGCTATTGTTGACATCATGGCCTGATAGTTTAGTGAAACCTGCTGATACTGTACCACTGCTTCAGCGACATCTACGTCTGCCACTTTGGATTTCAAGGCTGTGACATTCAACTCCAGTGTACTGGCTCTTTCATTGGCAGCTTGCAGGTTGTTTGACATAGCACCAATTTTTGTGTGCATCTTTGAGATATGATTACTTAAAGTGTCAATTCTGGCAAGCGCACTTTGCAATCCCGGATTTTTGGGATTGACTCCTGAGGCATTGATACCGGTTATACTGCCTTCAACTGCTTCGATAATCGTATCCAGATCTTTAAAAAAATCTATCTTTGGATTCTCGACCACAACAGCACTGTTTCCCATAAAAGAGAGTGAACCGCTGCTGACGCTGTAGTCATTGGTATCCTGATCATAGAGTGAAAATGCTATAGCATTATTGAAACCACTTTTATCCTCTATCTGTATTTCGCCATTGCTGTTGATTCCCACATCAACCAAATTTTTTGCATCCTTTACAGCTGTGTCAAATCCTGCTTTGTCATCACTAGCCGGCAGTGTCTCAGACATCACCATCGCGATAACATTATCCAACTGTCCCAGTGTCATAGTATCAGCATCTGTATTGACCGGTGCAGTATCATCAGCATTGAAGATATGATAACTATAGCCGTCAACTGTAAAAGAGGATTGAGCAGAGAGATCCAATTGTATCGTTTTATTTGTGCCATTGACAGTGGTGATATCCATCGAAAACTGTTTTCCATCAAGAGATTGCGCTGCGATATCACGCAATTTTGTACTTTTGGCAGCAAACCCGTCATCTGCCAAAAGCGGGACATTGCCTGTTAAAATATTTCCTTTTTTGTTAAATGAAGCACGATCATCAACTGCCTCTGTTGTTGTGGTAAAAGCTATTTTATCACCTGAAGCTATCGCACTTAAGTCATTGTTGTCAACATTGGAAGCTGTCATTTGAAAATCAAGTTTACTGTTTCCAGACTGCAGGTCATCTATCATGATAGTGCCATCATCACTCAATGAAGCAACAACAGTTCCCGCTCCATAGGCATCTTCTATTTTGCCTAAGAGATCTGTCATTTTGTCCGTTTCAGGCAATGCTATTTTAGACTTAAAAGCTTCTCCATCATGTTTTACACCTGCAAGATAAAAGTATCCATCAGCATGATTGCCCAGCAAATCATAAACGGTATCATCACTTTTTATTGTATCAGCTGTTGTTTGATTTTGCAGATGGACATTGGTACTGACTGATTTTTTGATATTTTCATCAAAAGTCATAAAAAGAGATTTTCCATCTACACTGTAAGGCGCTGTAGCACTCTCGGATATCTGCGTCATTAGTGGTTTATCATTACCATGATAATGGCCCAGCTCATCGATAGGTTTTACATTGACTGCTGTTCCTGAAAAAAGATACTCACCATTAATTGAACTGTTTGCCAGTGTCATCAGGTGCTCTTTCATCTGTTTCAATTCTTGGGCACTGCTTCTTAAATTATCTTCATTCATCGTGCCATTGGCTGCCTGAATCAGTTTGGTCTTAAAATCAATCAGTGTCACATCCATATCATTCATCGCTGTATCACTGGAGTCAGTAATGACTTTTGATTTCTCTGTACGATTTTGGATGCCCTGAAAAGAGTTGATTTCACTATCCAGTCTCAAGGTATCAATATAGACAGAACTATCTTCATAAGCGTTTTGAATCTTCTTTCCTGATGATATCTGACTTGTCAAAGAATCTATTTTTTCTTTGGCGCTTGCCTGATCTTGTAAAAAATTGTTATAAATCCCACTCTGCAATACACGCATCATTTCTCCTTATAAAGGAATTTCTACAAACAATATCGGCTATTTTGGCTCTTTTTGCACTATTTTTTGACAATAAATGCAAAATTGTTTTAATTTTAAGAAAAATTGTGTATTATTTTTACTTCTTACACAAGAGTACACAAAAAAAGAGGAGATTTTCAATTATGAAAAAAGCAGAATTTATTGATGCAGTAGCTTCAAAAACAGGTTTGTCTAAAAAAGATACTTCAAGCGTAGTAGATGCAGTACTTGCAACTATCGAAGAAGCATTAGTTGCTAAAAAAAGCGTTAGTTTTATCGGGTTTGGAACATTCTCAACTTCTGAAAGAGCTGCAAGAACTGCTAGAGTTCCAGGTACAACAAAAGTTGTTGAAGTTCCTGCAACTACTGCTGTAAAATTCAAAGTTGGTAAACAACTTAAAGAAGCTGTAGCTGGAAAATAATATTCATTAAAGCTTTGTGCGATATAATATCGCCTCAGCTTTAAAATGCCGGGGTGGTGAAACTGGTAGACGCGTCGGATTCAAAATCCGATGGTAGCAATACCGTGCCGGTTCGAGTCCGGCCCTCGGTACCATCTTAATTGATTTTAGAGGCAAAGCCTCTTAAATCACTACTCAGCGTAGGGCTTGCGGGCAGATAAACCGCCCTTAACTTTCAAACAGCCAGTATTATTTTTAACTTTACTTCTTTTATTTCTTCTATCATGATAACTTCAATTTTTATACCTTCTTTAAATCTTTTTCTAGCTATAATCTACCTAACTTAGCTAAGGAACATCATGGATTATTTAGAGATAGAAGGCGGAAACAAACTTTCAGGAACGGTTGATATTGCAGGGGCGAAAAATGCAGCTTTGCCTATTCTTGCACTGACTATTTTATGCCAAAATGAAGTTAAGATCTGTAATTTACCTCCTGTTTTTGATATCAAAACAATGCTCTCCCTATTGGAAAATCTGGGTGCTACGTATACCTATCAAGATGATTGTGCAACGGTAGATGCATCCACCGTGCATAACACCGAAGCAAAATATGACATAGTCCGTAAAATGCGCGCTTCTATCTTGACACTGGGACCATTACTTACACGTTTTGGGCATTGTGAAGTATCACTGCCGGGGGGATGTGCAATCGGACAGCGACCCATTGATTTACATCTTAAAGCATTGGAGCAGATGGGTGCACATATCGAAATAAAACAGGGATATGTTGTCGCAAGTGCACCCGATGGCTTAAAAGGCACCACGATTATTTTTGATAAAATCACTGTCACAGGCAGTGAAAATATCATCATGGCAGCAGCACTGGCAAAAGGCGAAACAAAAATAATCAATGCCGCAAAAGAGCCGGAAGTGGTGCAACTTTGTGAAATCCTCAATGACCATGGTGTGCTTATCAAAGGGATAGGCAGTGATGAACTCATCATCCATGGACGTGACAGAACACTACTCAATATTCCCGAGATTACGGTTATTCCAGATCGTATTGAAGCGGGTACCTATCTATGTGCCGGGGCAATTACCAACTCTCAAATCACGCTCAATAAAGTAAATCACTCACATCTGATTTCCACTATTCTCAAACTCCAAGAGATGGGATTTGATTTTGATCTGCATGAAGAGAGCATCACCATCAAACCTTCAGCAAAAATCTTACATGCCAATATCGCAACGACAGAATATCCTGGATTTCCAACAGATATGCAGGCACAATTTATGGCTTTAGCACTGCAGGCAGATGGTACTTCTATCATCGAAGAGCGGCTTTTTGAAAACCGTTTTATGCATGTCAGTGAACTTACCCGTATGGGCGCAGTGATTCAACTGAACAACAATATCGCTACAGTTGAGGGCAATCACTCTCTCAATGGAGCTGATGTCATGGCAACAGATCTAAGAGCTTCTTCAGCCCTCGTTCTGGCAGCGCTGGTTGCCAACGGGACAACAAGAGTTCACCGTATCTATCACTTGGATCGTGGATATGTATCTTTGGAGAAAAAACTTCAGCAACTGGGTGCCAAAATCAAACGTCTTAAAGAGTAGAATGTTCTGAACAAATACACTTATTCACTAAGGATGCGCCGTAAAACGGCTGTTCAGAACTCGCAATAGATTTAATTTATGGCTTGATGGTTTCCAATTTTAACAATTTTGTCACTCGCCCATCCAGCCAGATCTTCATCATGGGTGATAAGCAGTATACCTACATTATCCAGCAATCCAACCAATAGTTTCATCACATCAAGCTGCACAACGTTATCCAGTGCCGATGTCGGTTCATCTGCCAGGATAATATCCGGTTTCATCAGCAGTGCCCGCAAAATAGAACAGCGTTGCAGCTGTCCCCCACTGAGTTCATGCGGTTTTTTATCCAGCAATGAGGGGTTTAAATCCAATTTCTTCAGATAACTCCCCAGATCTGCAGTATCAGCTACTTCTTCTATCTGTCCACGTACTGTAAATGAGGGATGAAAAGAGCTGTATGGATCTTGAAAGATCTGCGCAATCTGCGACTTCTCTATCGTCCCCAAAAGAGGCATTTGCTCTCCCGTGATGAGTTCAAACAGTGTACTTTTTCCACTGCCGCTTTCACCTACGATCGAGATAATTTCACCCTTTTTCAGTGAGAGTGAAAAATCATCATACAATAGTTGGTTCTGTTTATAACCAAAAGTTAGATTTTTGATCTCTAAAATATTCAAGAACGCACTTGTCCATTACCGTAAATCTTGTATTTGTAGGTCGTCAGATCATTGATACCCATCGGTCCTCTGGAATGGAGTTTGTTGGTACTGATACCCACTTCTGCACCAAAACCAAATTCACCGCCGTCAGTAAACTGTGTCGAAGCATTGATATAGACACATGCCGCATCGATACTGTTCATAAAGAGTTCACCGCAGGTATAATTTTCTGTCACAATTGCTTCAGAGTGTCCAGAACCATAGCGCTGGATATGTGAAATCGCCTCTTCCACACCATCTACAACATGGATAGAAAGAATATTGTCGAGATATTCTGTATCAAAGTCTTCTTCCTCTGCTGCTTCGATATCAATCACTTCTTTTACCTGGGCACTTCCACGAAGCTCTGTCTCTTCTTTTTCAAAAGCAGCCTCAATTTTTGGAAGCAGCGTAGTCGCAATCGCTTTATCCACCAAGAGAGTCTCCATGGCATTGCAGATACCGACACGACGGCATTTGGCATTTATCATGATAGGCAGTGCTTTATCAATGTCAGCATCTTTATCGATATAGACATGACACAGACCTTTGTCATGTTTGACAACAGAGACTGTTGCATTTTCTGATACATAACGGATCAACCCTTCCCCGCCCCGCGGAATGATCAAATCAACATACTTGTCCATTTTAATCAA